>CAZDYW010000228.1:1111-4907 GCA_964509655.1 uncultured Anaerolineales bacterium | reverse complement strand
AGACGCCCATCATCGCCAGTCGCTTAGGAAGGGGGAAGTTTGAAAAAGCCACGCATCTTAGTTGTAGAAGATCACAAGGCTATGTTGACGGCCATCAGCAGCATCTTGGAAAGCGATGGTTACACTGTAACGATTGCAACCGATGGGGTGGAAGCCCTGCAAATAATGGAGGAGATCACTCCAGATCTCATCCTGGCGGATATAATGATGCCTCGTATGAACGGCTTCGCCCTCTACAAAGAGGTGCGCGCCGATCCGAATTGGGTGTCCATTCCCTTTATCTTTCTCACCGCCAAGTCAGAAAAAGAGGACATATTGAGGGGTAAGGCATTGGGCGCGGAAGACTATATCGTCAAGCCTTTCAGCCCCCAAGAGCTTTCGGTGGCAGTCCGCGCCAGACTGAAGCGCGCTCAAGCTATCGAGTCAGCGGCGCAAGCGGAATTCGATGAACTCAAGCAACAGATCGCCACAGTCCTGGGGCACGAATTGCGCACTCCCTTGACATACATCAGCGGTTATACTGAGTTGGCACTGGACGATCTCTCTGATATGCCTCCTAACAGTGTCTTTAATTTTTTGCAGGGCATCAAAATGGGCGCCGATCGATTGGTGAAATTGGTGGAGGATCTCTTGCTGCTGGTGCGCTTGGATACTGGGCAAGTGGAAAGGGATATCCAGGATCACTCCAGCGAGCATAAAAACTTGGGCGAAGTCGTGAGGGATACAGTCCAGCGATATGAAAAACAGGCTCAACGCCTTGAAGTCCCTCTGGATGTTAATGTGAAACCCAATATCCCGACTGTGCGAATACACGAACTTCACTTCGTGAACGCACTAAGCCGTTTGGTGGAAAATGGCCTCAAATTCTCTCGGGGCGAGGAGGGCAAAGTTACGGTCAACGTCCAACCGCTGGATAACGGAGTTGAAATAGCAGTATCCGACAAAGGGATAGGAATACCACCCGATAAACTGGACCTCCTATTCAAACGCTTCTGCCAGATCGATCGGCAAAGGATGGAGCAATCCGGCACCGGTATAGGGCTGGCCATCGCAAAAGAGCTGATCGAAGCACAAGGCGGCGAGGTCACCGTGGAGAGCACGCTCGGTGAAGGTAGTACCTTCGCCATCTGGTTACCCATTGCATCGAGCGGCAAATAGCGAATGATGGGAAAAATTGCACTTGTAACCTGCAACCATAAGGCATTGATTTGAACGCTTTCAATTTAACACCAAGCCAGCGGCGCGTCGTCTTGCTGATGGCGGCAATTATCATCAGCGTCTTCTCTATGATCGCCGGGTTTATCATCACATCTCTGCAAACTGCAGAACGCGCGACACCCACCGTTGCTAGAAAGACGCCCACACTCCGCTCTTTACTACCCACATCACAGCCGCCGCCCCTGACTCCAACCCCTATTCCATCTCCATCCCCTGGACCCTCGAAAACACCCGATGAGATAGGTCTCTGGTCCCAGGTTCAAGCCGCGCGCCTCTTCGATCAGATCGCTCACCAGGTGGAGACCTTGCGCGAACTCTCACCCCGCGCCGAGGTGCCTCTCAATTTCCTGGATGAGCACGAGATGAAGGCCATCCTGCGCTGGCTTTATGGCGAACGCGATCCGGAGGCCACCTTGGAACCTTACATCTCCTTGGGCCTTTTGCCTGAAACCACACTTGAAACTTATACCCCACAGGCCGCCGGTATCTACATCTCCGAGCAGCGACAGCTTTACGTTTCCACCCATCGACCAGAGAACGACATCGACGCCCAGGCGCTTCTCGCACACGCTTACGTCCACGCCTTGCAAGATCAACACTTCGATCTGGAGGCAATGGAGAGTCGCGCCACGACGACCGACAGCGCCTTGGCCATCCAAGCCCTGATCGAGGGGGACGCCACACTGCTGACCGCTCTCTATAGTTATGAAAATCCCACGGAGGCCGATTGGGTACATCTGACCGACCTGATCGTGCAAGCAGAGCGTCTATCCCGCCCCGCATCCCCATCCCTCCGCGAACAAGAGAGTGAACAATTCCAGAGCGGAGATGTGCTGGGGCCGGGCGAGGTCTGGGATCGATTGCTGAGCTTTCCCAACTGGGAAGGCCGCCTTTTCGCCACGGCTCTCTTCCAGGATGGAGACTGGGAGAAGATCAACCGCGCTTACACCACCCCGCCCCGCTCGACCGAGCAGGTGATCCATCCGGAGCGTTACCTCGAAGACCCGGACGATCCGACCAGTGTCATCATACCCGCTCTCGACATCGTGCTGGACGAGGACTGGGATATGGCGCTGGATGACACCGTGGGTGAGTTCATCACCGGCCTCTACCTCAACCAGACCTTGCCAGAGGAGCGAGCCTTGCAGGGGGCCGAGGGGTGGGACGGCGACAAGATCATATCTTGGGAGCACAGCGATGGGCGCCGCGTGCTGGTCTGGCGCACCATCTGGGATGACACCACCGAGGCGGCGGAATTTGAGCGATCACTCACAGCGCTGATCCCCCAGCGCTATTTCCCCACCCAGCCGATTGACGCACCGCAGGGATTGCCTGGGCGATGGTGGAGAACTCAGTCCGATACCGAGGCGATGCACGTCCACCGCTTGGCGCGTTACGTGACCTTCGTGCGAGCACCTGACGTCAACACGCTGACCAATGTGGTGGGTGTGTTGCCTTGACGATTTTTGTGAGAGGTATCATTGCTGCGTAAAGTCCGCCATTTCCTGGAGCTGATCAAGTTCGAGCACACCATCTTCGCGCTTCCCTTCGCCTACCTGGGAATGCTCCTGGCCCCGGAGAGCGGTTGGCCCACGTGGCGCCAGTTCATCTGGATCACGATAGCGATGGCCTCGGCCCGCACGCTGGCGATGGGGGCCAACCGCATCATCGACCGCGCCATCGACGCCAGAAACCCGCGCACGGCGGGGCGCCCACTCGTCTCCGGGCAGATCGCGCCATCCACCGCCTGGGTCGGCACAGCGCTTTCGGCGATCATCCTGATACTGGCGGCCTGGCGACTCGGCACGCTGCCTCTCATCCTGCTGCCGGGCGCAGTGTTATTCCTCATTGGCTACTCCTACACCAAGCGCTTCACCTGGCTCTCCCACTTCATCCTCGGCTTCACCGATGGGCTGGCCCCGATGGGCGCCTGGGCCGCGGTGCGTGGATCACTCTTCACGCTGGACGATCTACCGGCCTGGCTGCTGCTGGGCGCAGTCACCACCTGGATCGGCGGCTTCGACCTGATCTATGCCTGTCAGGATGTCGATTTCGACCGCCGCGAGAAGCTGCGCTCCATCCCGGCGCGGTTCGGCGTCGCGGCGGCGCTGCGCCTCTCGATCATCTGCCACATTCTGACGATGGCGCTGCTTCTGGCATTGGGCGCCTGGCTGAGACTGAGCTGGCCTTATTGGGCCGGGATGATCGTGGCGGCGGGGCTGCTTGCCTATGAGCACGTTCTCGTCAGCCCGGATGATTTATCGCGCATCGACCTGGCCTTTTTCAACATCAATAGCTACATCAGCCTGACGCTCTTCGCCAGCGTGTTGGCCGCGCTGTGCCTTTAGGCCCCCGAAGCGGGCGCACGCTCGTAGGGGCGATCCCTCCGTGGTCGCCCGCACGCAACGCCAATCGGGCGGGCGCGGATCGGGCGGGCACGGAGTCCCGCCCCTACGGTTGCCTGCTTGGTCCAAGAAAGGAGGCTTATGTTCCGAAAATGTACTCTCATCCTTATCGCGCTTAGGATCGGGCGGGCACGGAGTCCCGCCCCTACGGTTGCCTGCTTGGTCCAAGAAAG
>CAZDYW010000228.1:0-1011 GCA_964509655.1 uncultured Anaerolineales bacterium | reverse complement strand
GAGGCTTATGTTCCGAAAATGTACTCTCATCCTTATCGCGCTTAGTCTGACGCTGACTTTCACCGGCTGCGGTCAGAAGGCCGAGCCGAAAACATTGCGCATCGCGGTGCTGCCGATCCTGGACACGCTGCCGATGTACGTGGCCGTCGAGGAGGAAATGTTCGCCGCGCACGGTGTGGCGGTCGAGTTTATCCCGGCCGGCTCCGCTGCCGAGCGCGACCAACTGCTCCAAGCGGGCAAAGTCGATGGGCTGATCACCGATCCGGTGGCGCTGGCGCTCTACAACCGCGATCAACCCCGCGTCGTCGCCGTGCGCTACGCGATGGTGCCCACGGCTCAGTTCGCGCAGTTCCGCGTGCTGGCCTCGAAACAATCCGGCATCACCGGCCCCGCCGAACTGTCCGGCGTCGAGATCGGCATCTCGGAGGGTACCGTCATCGAATATGTCACCGATCGCATGCTGGAGGCGGAGGGGCTGGCCCCGGACGCCATCCAGACCCTGGGCGTCCCCAAGATACCCGACCGTATGGCCTTGCTCGGCTCCGGCGAACTGAGCGCCGCGACGCTGCCCGAACCCCTGGGCTCATTGGCGATGCAAGGCGGCGCCGTCGTCGTGGTGGATGACACGCAGCACCGGGACGTCAGTTGCAGCATCTACGCCTTCCGCCACGAGATCGTCGAGGCCCATCCGGAGGCCGTGCGGGGCTTTCTCGCCGCTGTCGCGGAAGCCAGCCAAGCCATCAACGCCGACAAGGGCCGCTGGAGCGATCTGCTGGCGGAGAAGGGGCTGGTGCCCAAACCGCTGATGGGCTCCTACGAGATCCCCGATTATCCGGGCGATGATGTTCCCACCGAGGCGCAGTTCAGCGACGCGGTGGAGTGGCTCCAGGAGGCCGGCCGGCTGATGGAAGCGCCTTCCTATGCCGATTGCGTCGACGATTCTTTTCTGGAGTAGGTGGGGTTTGTCACTCAGCCTGTTGCCATCTCCTGCTTGACTTACAGCGTCAAGCA
>CAZDYW010000227.1:0-4920 GCA_964509655.1 uncultured Anaerolineales bacterium | reverse complement strand
GTGGAGACGGATGACGATGGCGGTGGTGGTTACGCTTCCTTTGCCGAGTGGGAGGCTACTTACGATGGATATTACTACATCCGCATCGCTAATCAGGTCGACCCCACCGGATCCTACGATATGCAGGTCAATGAGAGCGCTGCGCCGGCCACGGCGACTCCTGGCCCAACGCCTACTGGCCCCGTTTTCGATGACAGGGCCGATAGCTGTGAGGATAACCTGGATTTCGCCAACGCTTGTGTCCTTCCCGTCAATGTGTCCAAGACCTTCAACTTCGTCCCGCCCTACAAAGACGGGCCGGATAATGATTTCTATAAAATCTGGGTCAAGCCAGGGCTCCATTATAGATGCTTCACGTCTAATCTGGATGCTGGCATTGATCCGAATATGATCGTCTTCTCAGCTCCATCCTGGGACGCTGGCATTGGGGGCAATGACGATGTCGCCCCGGGGGATTTCAACAGCTCTTTCAGCTACTACTCCACCTACGACGGTTGGCTTTATGTGTTGGTAGGCACGGGCGACCGTACGCCGAGTAATGTCAACAACAGCAGCTACACGTTGGAATGTGAGATGCGCGCTCCTGGCACTCCAACCTCCACTCCAGGCCCCGGCCCGACTAACACGCCGCGTCCAACCACCCCTCCGGATGATGATGATGGGGAAGAGACAGAAGCTACCCCCACGCCGGAAGAGGAAGAGGCACGGGCCACCTCCACCCCAGCCCCCGATCTGACGATACGCGCTTTGACCACGCCAACGCCGGTTCCAGAGGCTACCACACCGGCGCCGCGTTTTATTCCCATAAACCTATTGGTCTATTATGATGGCAATGACGATCATCAGCCCGGCGCAGGGGAGGGTATTGGTGGTGTCTCCGCTCAAGTTTATGAAGTCGCTACTAACCAGTTGCTGGGCCAGGGCTACACCGATGAGCAGGGCAACTTACCTTTCACCGTCTCCGCAAAAGGTGCAGTGCGCGTGAGCGTTCCCTTCTTCGGCTTCAGCCAACTGGTCACTGGCGAATCCAGTATTTACCTGCGTGTCCCACCTCAAATGAACGAGTGATGAATTGCAACCTATAACTTGCAACCTGCAACCTTCAAGGGAGCACCATAATTTATGAGCGAAGCCAAGACATCGAAGCCGGAGACAAAGCCACCGACTGCTGAGCCCGCTGCGACTGTGGACAAATCCAGTACGCCGCCGACTCCGAAGGCTGAGCCAGAGGCCATACCGTCTGTCGCTGAGCCCGCTGCGACTGTAGACAAATCCAGCACACCGCCGACTCCGAAGGCTGAGCCAGAGGCCACACCGCCTGTCGATGAGCCCGGTAGCTCTACTGGTGCGAAACCGCGTCCGCTTCTGGTAGTCGCCATCGTCGGTGGCCTGACGCTTATGCTGGTGGCCATCGCTTTGCTGCTCTTCATCGTCCTGAAGGATACAGAGCTGAACATATTCTCCGGTGACAAGGCTGATCCTGGTATCCCTTTGGAAGTCGTCAAGATCACGCCTACGGTTCCTGTTTCCCCTCTTCCTCTTCCCACATGTGAGACGATCATCAGCAGCGGCGATGTTGAGATCGCGGCCCCGCTGCCGGTCACGCTCACAGTGGTGAGTGAGACCTTCCCCGTCGAGGCGATTGTGCCCCAGGGAGAGCGCGGATGGAGTTATCCGGCGGGGCGCTCGGAGATGGCGGCCTGGATCTGTGGCACTGTGGTCAACTATGTGCTAGCGATGGAGCCGACGCCGGAAAATGCTGCGCTCCTGAATAACCTGCGACTGGGCGATGAGATCACTTTGGAGCTTACCAATGGGGTCAAGCTTCTGTTCCGCTTCGCCGAGCGGCGCGAAGCCACGGCAGAGGAGACGCCGGGACTTTTCATGCAACTCCAGCCTCGCTTGACCCTGTTCATCGAGCAAGGAGCTGAGGGAGGCGGCGGGTTGCAGGTAGTCAAGGCCGATTATGTCTCTGAGACGGAGCCCATTGAGCCGCCGGCCGGCGAACTGGCACAGCCGGGCCAAGCCGTGCGGGTGGGAAATGCGGAGGTGACGGTCGTTGAGGGATACCCGCAGCGCGGCGATGGCCTGCCGCCGGAGACGATGTATTACCTGGTCGAGTTCTCGCTCAAGAACGTGGGTGAGGTGCCCTTGGAGACCGACGCATTCGCTATGCAGTTGAAGGACGGCGTGGAGAACGCCTATTTGCCTTCGCCGGATGCCAGCGCGGCCGGTAAGCACGGGCCGCTCAGCGGCGAGATCGAGCCGGGCGCGACAGTGCAAGGGACGGCGGGTTATCTGGTGCCAGATCCATTGTCCGGCCCTACGCTCATCTGGAGTTTTGCTCCCGGCCCCGCTTCGGAATCCCAAGCACGGGTGAGTATCCCCCACGAGCCCCAGGTGGAGGAGGAAGCGCCTCCAGCCGGTCAGGCAGAGGTGAATGTCACCGATGCTTTCCTCAACGATGCCCGCACTGTGCTGATTATCGAGGGAGAGGTGCGAAACAAAGGCGAGCAGCCGCTCACGGTGGAAGTGGGCGACGTGATCCTCACCTCTAGCGCTGGGATGGGAAACTTGCGCATGGCAGCGCCGCCCTTGCCGTGGGTGATCGAGCCGGGCCAGACCCAGGTGATAGAGCTGCAATATGACAAACCGGGCGCTTCGACCGTGCTACTGGAAGTGCTGGGTTATTCCTTCGAGATTCAGGGGTTGTAGCTCTAATCCGTTTTGAGCGCTTCCCTAATACATCCAATCGGCGAGTTAGAGGAACCAGGTTTTTGGGCACTGCCTCATAAACCTGGTTTCTTGTCCGCTTCAGCCTCGTGGACAATCTTTTGATCACCGATAGGTCAGGAATGACACTTTCTCCAATCAATGGACGGACGCAATTAGTCGGGCTCATCGGCTGGCCCGTGGAGCACAGCATGTCGCCCGCGATGCACAACGCCGCCTTCGAGTCATTGGGGCTGAACTGGCGCTACGTCCCGCTGCCTGTGGCACCCGATCAGGTCGAAGCGGCAGTGCGTGGATTGCCCGCACTCGGTTTTCGCGGCGCTAACGTGACCGTGCCGCATAAACAGGCGGTCATGCCCGCGCTCGACCTCATCACCCCCGAAGCACGGGCTCTCGGCGCGGTCAACACCATCGTCGTCGAGCGGGGCGAGGCCGGCGAGGCCAAGCTCGCGGGTCACAACACCGATGCGGCCGGCTTCATCGGTGCGCTGCGCGATAGCGGTTTTGCCCCTGTGGGTAAACGGGCTGTCGTGGTGGGCGCCGGGGGCGCGGCCCGCGCGGTCGTCTTTGGGCTGATGGAGGCCGGCGCCGATGATATCGTGGTGCTCAACCGCACCCTGGAGCGAGCAGAGGCCCTCGTTTCGGAGCTGAGCCGCCATTCGCAATCCACTCTGCACAGTTCAACATTGACCCCGGAAACACTGATCGAGGAGGCTCGCTCCGCCGATCTGCTGGTGCAAGCCACCCCGGTTGGGATGTGGCCGCGCGTGGACGCCTCCATCTGGCCCGACGGCGCGCTGATCCCGGCCCACCTGACCGTCTTCGATCTGGTCTATAATCCGCTGGGCACGAAACTGTTGCGACAGGCGCGAGAGTCGGGGGCGAGGCCCATCGACGGGCTGGAGATGCTTGTGCAACAAGGCGCTTTATCCTTCGAGCTTTGGACCGCTGAACGCCCCCCGGTCGATTTGATGCGAAAAGCTTGTCAGAGGGCCTTGAGGACAAGTCCCCCGCTGTGAATATGGTAGACCGTCAACCTGCCTGGCTGCCTGGCGTGATACGCGCTGGGCCCATTGTGCTCGGATACATCCCCATTGGCTTGACCTTTGGCGTGCTGGCCCAACAGGCCGGGCTCTCGGCCTTCAACGCGCTGATGATGTCGCTGCTGGTGTATGCCGGTTCCTCCCAACTGATCGCAGCCGGCTTGTTTGCGACCAATGCGCCCGTCTCATCCATCATCCTGACCACCTTCGTAGTCAATATGCGTCACATACTCCTCTCCGCAGCCGTGGCGCCCTTCCTCAAGCGCTGGCGCAAGTCGGAATTGGCCGCATTCGCTTTCCAACTGACCGACGAAACCTTCGCCATCCATTCGGCCCACTTCTCATCCGAGGTGCCCGACAAAGGGGCTGTCTTTGCGACCAACGTGACAGCGCAGGCCGCCTGGGTCTCTGGGACCTGGCTGGGCGTCACGCTGGGACAATTCATCACCGACGTCAAGCCGTTGGGGCTGGACTATGTGCTTCCGGCGATGTTTATCGCGCTGCTCATTTTGCAGATCAAGGATCGAGTACAAATCGGAGTCGCGCTCATAACCGGCGTCTTGTCCGTCGCTTTGTTCGTCGCGGGAGTGGGCCGTTGGAACGTAATCGTCGCTACGCTGCTTGGCGCGACGCTGGGAGTGATCATTGATTTATGGACCAACAGACGATCTTCCTGACCATCATCGGTATGATGGTGGTGACCTACATACCCCGTCTTTTGCCAACCTGGTTGGTGTCCTCTTGGACCTTGCCCAGTTGGGTCGAGGCCTGGCTGCGGCACGTGCCCGTCGCTGTGCTGGCCGCGATGTTGTTCCCGTCGATACTGATCCGAAGCGAACAATTCGCCCTCACGCCCGATAATCTCTTCTTATTAGCGGCTTTCCCCACGCTATTGGTGGCCTGGAAATCCCGCAGTCTATTTGGATCGGTAATCACGGGTATCATCGTGGTAGCCCTGGCGCGACTTCTTTTGGCCGGGTAGTAAACCCGACCTACATAATCTGGTGCTTCGTGTAGGATGATTTTGCTAGCACCCTCACCTCTGATGGAGAGGGGGACACGTTTCCCTCTCCCCACGGGGGAGAGGGCTAGGGTGAGGGGGAGAGGAGGTTTGTATGCTGCAATTCTTGACCGCCGGTGAGTC
>CAZDYW010000226.1:0-4927 GCA_964509655.1 uncultured Anaerolineales bacterium | reverse complement strand
CCTTTTCCTCAACTTCTTCGACCTCTTCCTCGACCTTTTCCTCAACCTCAGCCTTAACCTCTTCCTTAACCTCTTCCTTAACCTCAGCCTTTTCCGCCTTAGGTGCTTCCTCAACCGGCGCTGCGGCCGCTTCCATCTTGCCCATATCCAGCACCGGGTGCTCGTTTTCTTTGACCCATTCGACCAGTTCCTCGGTCGAAGTGACGTCGCGCTCGTCCGCGATGCGGTCGATCAGGTCGGGTATGCCCTCCCGTTCGGCGACAGCGGCTAGCTCCTCCGTCATAGTGTCCTTCAGGAAACTGGACATCCAGACTACGCGCTTGAAGCCACCATCGGCCGATATGAACTTGGGGCTGGTCAGATAGAACTTCCCCACGCCCATCACGCCGGGAGTCTGTAGGCCGCCGCCGGCCATACCGGCGAGTGTGGAGAAGGTCATGCCGGCTGGCGTCATGCTCGGATCCTCACGGCTGACGACCATCACGCCCTCGACCTCGGGGATGTACATCACGATGCACTCGAAGCAGCCACAGGCCGTCATCGGGTTCTCCATGATGGAGTACATCGCGACCTCTTCGACGCTCCCCTGCGAGTTCTTGACCGCGGTCTTATTGACGCCCGTCCAGTAACCCTTGACTGGGTCGATGAGGTCGCCCTTGGGCACCGGCTGGTTGGGGCCGGTGGGGTTGATCTGGTAGGATGCCTTGCAGTCCAGCCAGTTGTAGGCCCCGCACAGTCCCAGCCGCTCTGGGCTGACGATGCAGACGTGCGTTGGGGCGAATGACTGACAGAGCGTGCAGTCGTAGAATGTCTCGACCGCGTCATCGGTCAGGTCGGCCAGGCGCTGGTTGCGGAACTCGTAGGCCGCGCGGGCTTTCTCCAGCCACTCAGCGTGTGGTTCGGGATCGGTGATAATCTTCACCTGTACCTTGTCGACGATGGCGCCAAAGTCTGCGTGATAGCGGGCGTGGAGGAGCTTGCCGAAGTGTTCCAGGGTGAAGCCCTTCTCCGACGCTGTTTTGCTGATGCGGATCCAGGTAATGTCGCGCTGGCCCATGTGCTGGACACCGGAAGCTGCGTTGACGAAGTAGTGTACCTGTCGCTCCAGCACAGGCTCGAAGTCATCCTGCATCTCTCGGCCGGCTACCTCGATCAGGATGCCCAAGTCCATCGCACCGCCTTCTTCTACATCTTCGAAGCCGTCGCCGATGATCTCGACCTTGCCATCCTCCACCTCGTCCATATCCGCCATACGCAGATACTCGAAGGCGCGGCTGTACTTACCGCCAAACTCGACGCGCATGTCGGCCCGTCGCACGACCTCGCCCTCGAAGGCGGAGCCATAAGGCACCGGCACCGGCACCTCTGTGATGCGGATCTTGACGCCGCGCACTTCGGTGGCTTTCTGCACCAGCTTGGCTGCCCGTTCCTTGTCATCCTCGGCATCGATCTCATTCCAAGGCATAGAGATGACGTGCTCATATTGGGTGACGCCGGTGGGCAAAATTTCTGGGATGACGGTGTCCGCAATGGTGGGGAAGCCATAGGAAATGGCGCCAGCGGCGGCGGCATATTTCAGGTCATCCACCTCGCCCAGCGCCAACACGAAAGCGAAAACTCGGTACTTATTGTACAACAAAATATCTCGCCATTGTCCGGCTTTCACCCCGCCGAAGGTCAGCGCCGAGCGTGTGGCGAAGCCCAGGGCATAGATGGCGGATATGGTATCCTTACCAAAGGGTATGATGTAGGTGTCATACCCCATCTCTACCCCTTCTTCCTGCAACTGGTCGATGATGGAGCGCCCGTTGACGTTGCCAGAGAGGAAAGTCAAGATATTGCGCTGCTGAAGTTCGCGCACGATGCTGACGGCGGCCTCATTACTGCGGGCCGCGCCGACGATGGCGGCGAAGCCTGGCATACGACCGTCCACCAGCTGGATGCCCCAGGAGCGTAACTGCACGTCGTCGATAGGCCCGTTGAGGTGCCCATCACCGGAGAAATCGGGGTACTCGGTACTGCCCGTCAGCTCCAGCCCTGGATATGGTTCCGGTTGCTGACCGAGCACGAAGCGAATACCTTCGATGGCCTCGGCCGCCAGCAGTGTCGCCATACCGCTGTCGAGAGTCTCGCCCAAGTAGGGCACCCAAAAATTATCGTCCGGCACTGGGTGTAGGAGCTTCTTGGCGTGTTCCAGAACCGGCTTCAGATCACCCAATGTCTCAACCTTATGACTTAACATGCCGTAAGTGACCGGCAGATAATAAGCGGTGTTGGGGAATTGGACCGGTGTGTCAGCCCCTTTATCGGCGATGGCTTTGTTGAGCAATTCGTTGGCTTCGGCCAAAAGGCCGTTGGCGCCTCGGATGGCCCTAGTTGCGATGTATCTTGACATTACCTACCTCCTCCATAAACTGCCTCGATTCGCTCTTCCAGAGGCAATTCCAGCAATTCCGGCATGCGCTGATCGCCGCTCTTGCCCCATTTAGTAGCGTCATATTCATCAAGGCCCAATGCCTCACGTTTCTTGTCGATGTGTGCCAGCGAACGGCGGACTATCTCTTCTGCCTCCTCGATGAATTCCAGTCTGCCGCCGATTTTCTCTTCCCATACCTCTGTCATAATATTGAGCACCTCGTCGCTCCCGGAGACGGGGCCGTCGCTGCCGCCCAAAATGACGTACGCGCCGGATGCGACGCAGTAAGTAGCGATGGATAGGGCCTTCTCGCTCATCCATTCCGGCGCCATACCGACGGCCGGGATGTCGGAGATGTCCTCGCCCAGGCCGCCCTCGGTCGCCATCTGCGAAAGCACGGTCAGGATGCGGGAATTATCGACGCAGGAGCCCATGTGGAGCACCGGTGGGATGCCGATGGTCTCGCAGACCTCGCGCAGGCCCGGCCCGGCGGCTTCCATAGCGGCCTCCGGAGCCATATAACCCTGCTTGGCGCTGGCGATTGCGCCACAGCCAGTCTCCACCACTAGAACATCGTTCTTGAGGAACTCCTCCACCACGTGTCGGTGGAGCGCATCGTGACAGACGCGAGCGTTGTTGCAGCCGATATTGGCCACTACTCCACGGATGCGCCCGGCTGCGATGGCGTCGTTTAGGGGACGGAAGGAACCCCGGTAGAAGCCGCCCAGCGCGTAGTCGATATACTCATGGGAAAAGCCGGGTACCAAGGGGCTATGGATGTCGGGGATTTCCGTTTCCCCTCGTTCTGGGAAGCGGTCGATAGCCCGGCGCACAATGCCCTTGGCTATCTCCAGCGCTTTGCTTTCGTCAAGCTCGACATGGGTAGCGCCCTTGATCTTCACCTTAGGCGATGTCGTGATCAAGTCGGTGTGGAAGCGTTCGGCGATGGGCGCCAATCCCTGCATGATGCACTGAATATCAACGATCATTGCCTCGACCGCGCCGGTGAGGATGGCCAGTTCCTGTTGCAAGAAATTGCCGGCCAGTGGTATTCCCTCGCGCATCAATGTCTCGTTAGCGGTGCAGCAGATGCCGGATAGCTGAATACCCTCTGCGCCCTTGCTCTTGGCATACTCTATCAGCTCAGGGTCCAGCGATGCGGCTACGATCATCTCCGAAAGGGTCGGCTCGTGACCGTGGACCACGATGTTGACCATGTCATCTTTTAACACGCCCAGGTTGGAATCTGCACGCACCGGGGCGGGCGTACCGAAGAGAATGTCAGAAAGGTCGGTGGCCAGCATAGAGCCGCCCCAGCCATCACCCAATGCACAGCGCATCGTGTGATCTAGGATGTGCTCGGCGTCCTGGTCGTTGCCAACGTGGGTGCGATGAAGCAGCTCGACTACCTCTCGGTCCACGCTGCGTGGGGCAATATCGGCCTCGTGCCAGACTTCTTGGCGTTTCTCCGGAGCGCGTTTCAGGTACTTGATCTCGCCTTGAACTTTGCCGAACTCTTTTAGCGATGCCATGGCTACATCGTGGGCTATCTCTTCGATGGAACGCCGCTCACCTTCCTCATCCTCCGTCGCGACGTCCAGATATTGGGCAACCTCCATCAACTTGTGTGGGTCGCGTACCCCGTAATCTGGGGCATGTCCCTCGGTGGCTTCTAAAAGTGTGTAAGCCAGGCCGCGCCCATGGTCGGAGTGTGCCGATGCTCCGGCTGCCACAGCGCGAGCGAAGTTGCGGGCTGCTATGGTGTCTAGCGTCGCTCCACAGACGCCTTTGGTTGTCTTGCCAACCAATCGGCATGGTCCCATCGAGCAATTCTTGCAACATAAACCCGCGCTACCGATGTTGCAAGCTTTCATCGCATCAGCGCGGGCAAAAGCGGTCTCGGCCTCGATTTTGCAGGCTCGTTCTATGAGGGCAGCAGATGCTCGATCTTGGCTGCTTTCCTCCGGTGTCCTTTCTCTCTTTGCCATATTTTGAACCCTCCTAATACCGTCGGAACTCGCCCGACATCTCTAGGTCAACCCGGTTTGTCTTAGAGGTGCGTTTCCCTAAAACTTCCCATTGTGGGTCGCGGCGGATATCCGTGGGCTTTATCAGTATGGGGACTTCCCCTTCACCCACCGGATAACCAGTCTCAGCTAATGTTTTTTCAATAGCTTGGGAATCAGTCTTTGCCGCATCAAACGTGACCATGACTTGCTTCCAGGCTGCACTGGCGTATACATCCTCCACTCCCTCTAGGCTTGTCAATGCATCTCGTGCTTTGAGGACGTGATGATCGGCCCAAAGGGTTGGTACATCCAGGACCACTTTCTCCATATCCAGGTCTCCTTGCTATCTAATGACTAATATCTTGAACGTGAGATGTTCTTGAACAGCTCAGAACAAAAAGCCACGCTGGCAATAATGCATCTGTATATATCCGGTCTAGGACATACACCTTGCCAAACGGTTTAATGATTAAAGAGCTTAGTTGGTAGTTTGAGTGAAACG
>CAZDYW010000225.1:0-4940 GCA_964509655.1 uncultured Anaerolineales bacterium | reverse complement strand
CTCCATTCTCCATTGACGCTTACAATACGTTGGGTTATAATAACGCCAGATTTCATTCGATTCTCCACAAGTGAAGTACACATCAGGAGATATCTCAGTGGCCCCAATCTGGCGCAAGACTTCGCCGAAACTACATAGCCGCCTCCGCTTCGCCTCACAATGGTTGCTCCCCGGCATAGGGATCAAACGCTGGCTGCTGCTGTTGGCGGCGGGCATCGCGCTACTTAGCCTTGGCCTCGGCTTCTTGCTGCGGGAACTCTATCCTCTGCCCAGCCTCTTCTACTACCTGACATTCCAATTTATTCCCAGGGGCCTGCGAGCCGCGCTCTTCGGGCTGATCGGGCTGGCGGCTGTGGCGGTCGCCATGATCGGGCTCAACCGCACCCTGCTGGCCCCCTTCGTGGAGCCCAACCCCAGGACTGTAGCGAGGGCGGTCTACCATCACAGCCGCAGGGAGCGCGGCCCCAAGATCGTGGCCATCGGCGGGGGACACGGGCTCTCCACTCTCCTGCGCGGGCTCAAACAATACACCTCCAACTTGACCGCCGTGGTCACCGTCGCCGACGACGGGGGCAGCTCCGGACGGCTGCGGCGCGAGCTGGGCGTGCTGCCACCAGGCGATTTCCGCAACTGCATCGCCGCGCTGGCCGACGACGAGGCGCTGACGACCCAATTGTTCCAGTACCGCTTCGGCAATGGCAGCGGCCTCAACGGTCATAGCTTCGGCAACCTGTTCATCACCGCGATGTCGGAGGTAAGCGGCAGCTTCGAACGGGCGATCATGGAGTCTGGAAGAGTGCTGGCAGTTCGAGGGCGAGTGCTGCCCAGCACCCTACAAGATGTGACCCTCAGCGCCGATCTGAAGACAGAGCTGACCGGTCTCAATCGCGTGAGCGGAGAATCGAGTATCACGCAGGCCGCCGGTGCCATTGAGCGCATCTATCTGGAGCCCGATAATGCACCGGCCTATCCCGGCGCAGTACAAGCGCTGCTGGACGCCGATCTGATCGTGGCCGGGCCGGGCAGCCTCTATACCAGCGTACTGCCCAACCTCCTCGTGCCCGATGTGGCGCAAGCGGTGGCGAGCAGCCGCGCGGTCAAGGTCTACGTCTGCAACGTCGCCACACAACCGGGGGAGACAGACGAATACACAGTTGGCGACCACGTGGCGGCCCTGGAGAGAGCCACCGGGATGTCTCTTTTCCACACCGTGCTGGCAAACGACAATCTGGCGGTGGACTTCGACGCGCCTCCTGGGGTGGAGTTGGTGCCGCCCGAATTTCCGCCCAACGCGGGATACCGGGTACTCACCGCCGACCTGGTCGATCCGGCCCATCCTTGGCGACACGACAGCGACAAACTGGCGCGAATGCTTTTAGATTTAGTTTAACATTCCGTTTAGGTGCAACGCTCTTTGAAAGCGTAGGGCGCCTTAATCAAGAGAAAGGAGTAAAACAAAATGACTAAAGTAGCAATTAACGGATTCGGCAGAATCGGAAGAGCGGCCTTCAAGGTCGTCCTGGACACTCCAGAGCTGGAGTTGGTCGGCTTCAACGACATTATGCCTCTCGACAACCTGGCATATTTGCTCAAGTATGACTCGGTCTACGGACGGTATGACAAGAGCGTCGAAGTTCAGGATGACGCCCTGGTCGTGGACGGAAAAGCATACAAGTTCTTCCAGGAAAGGGACCCTGCCCAGCTGCCTTGGGGCGAGTTGGGCGTGGAGATCGCTTTGGAATGCACCGGCATTTTCCGGGATAAGGCGGGGCTGGAAAAACATCTGGAGGCCGGCGCGAAGTTCGCCATCCTATCCGCTCCGGCGAAAGGGGATGACATTCCCACCGTAGTGCATGGCGTAAATGTCCCCGAAGATCCCGATGTCAAGATGCTCTCCTGCGCCAGCTGCACCACCAACAGCATCACCCCGGTCGTCGAGGTGATGGATCGACGGTTCGGCGTGGCGAAGGCGATTATGACCACCATCCACGCCTACACCTCCACGCAGGCCATCGTCGACGGGCCTAGCAAGAAGATCAGGCGTGGTCGCGCTGCGGCAGTCAACTTCGTACCCACGTCGACCGGCGCGGCGATAGCGACCACGAAAGTGCTCCCTGAGCTCAAGGGCCGGTTCAACGGCGTCGCAGTGCGGGCACCGATCCCGGTCGGCTCCATCTCCGACGTTATCTTCGTCACCGAGAAGGACACCTCGGCCGAGGAAATCAACGACGCCTTCCGCGAAGAAGCCGCCAGCGAGAAGTACAAGGGAATCCTGGGAGTGGCCGAAGATCCCATCGTCTCCTCCGACGTCATCGGGGATCCCCACGCCACCCTCGTCGACCTGGGGATGACCCAGGTGGTCGACGGTAACCTGGTCAAGATTATGACCTGGTACGATAACGAGTGGGGCTTCACCAACCAGATGATCCGCGAAGCGGTCCGAGTCGCCAAGACACTCTAGAAAACTTGCCAAGCTCGCGAATGGAGTAAACTAGTAGATGAGGGAGAACTAGCCCCCTCATCTACTTTCATTTCAAACCAAGGAGGCACGATGAACAAAAAGACGGTTCGTGACGTAGATGTAAGTGGCAAGCGGGTACTGATGCGCGTGGATTTCAATGTGCCCCTCAAAGAGGGGGCCGTGGCGGATGATACGCGCATACTGGCCGCTTTGCCCACCATCCAATATCTCCTGGAACATGACGCGGCTCTAATCCTGATGTCCCACCTGGGCCGCCCCAAGGGCAAAGTCGTCGACGAATTGAAGATGGATCCGGTGGCCGAGCGGCTCTCGGAGCTTCTGGAGCGACCGGTGAAGAAACTCGATGACTGTGTCGGGCCGGAGGTGGAAGCAACGGTCGAGGCGATGGAGCCGGGGGAAGTCATCCTGTTGGAGAACACGCGCTTCCATCCTGAAGAGAAGGCCAACGATCTCGACTTCTCCGCCGAACTGGCCAAGTTGGGGGAAGTATATGTCAACGATGCCTTCGGCGCGGCCCATCGCGCCCACGCATCCACAGAAGGCGCGGCGCGATACGTGCGGGCGGCGGGTGGCGCGGTCGTCGCCGGTCTGCTGATAGAAAAAGAGCTGAAACTTCTGGCTCGCGGCGTGGATAATCCCGCACATCCTTTCGTCGCCATTCTCGGCGGGGCGAAGATTTCGGATAAAATCAGCGTCGTCAAGAGCCTGCTGGAACGATGCGACCGCTTGCTCATCGGTGGGGGAATGGCCAATACCTTCTTCAAGGCTATGGGATACGAAGTCGGCGATAGTTTAGTGGAAGATGAAGTGGTACCTCAGGCCAAAGAACTTTTGGCTCAAGGAGGCAGTAAGTTAGTTCTACCGGTGGATGTAGTCATCGCCGACGAATTCGCGGACGACGCGGAACTCAAAGTGGTGGCCCCCAACGAGGTGCCGGAAGGATGGCGCATTATGGACATCGGGGTCAACACTGTGTCGACCTTCGAGTCGGCGCTGAGGGGAGCGGCGACGGTGGTCTGGAATGGCCCGTTGGGCGTATTCGAGATGCCCACATTCGCAGTGGGGACATTCGACGTGGCGAACCTGCTGGCCGACCTGGATGCCGTGACGATCATCGGTGGCGGCGACTCGGCAGCGGCGGTGCGAGAGGCGGGACTGGTCGATCAGATGACGCACGTCTCCACCGGCGGCGGGGCTAGCTTGCAATTTCTGGAGGGGAGAACTCTACCGGCAGTAGCAGCGCTGGATGATGTGTAAGAGACTATCCCCCTAAAAAGCTGCGGTCCAAAAAAGGCCCTGAAGGTTCCTAGAAACCTTCAGGGCCTTTCTGATGTACGTTTATAGCCTCCAATAAGCGCGTTGCACAGTGCGCGGTTCTGTGATCGTCACGATAGCTTCCTCGTTCACTTTCTTGGCGATGTCCAGGACAGCCTTAACGCCTTTGCGGGGCACGATGACGGAAGCGATGCCCACCGTTTGCTCGCGTCCGTGTCCATCGAACTCGGTCACGCCAAAGCCCGCTCCGCGCAAAGCTTCTGCCAGCGCGCCCCCTTTTTCGGTACAGATGAAGCGCACTTCGGCGAAGCCCAGCGCCAAGCGTTGTTCCAGGAGCATGCCTATCAATGTGCCCACGGAAAACCCGCCGGAGTAGGCGAGAATGTTCCACACATTATTCAGGTTGGTCACCACTTTTCCGATGGCGACGACGTAGACCAATGCGCTGATGAATCCGGCCGCCATGGCGAAGAACTTTCGGCCTTGGACTGTCATCAGGGTCGATATTGTGCTGACGGTGATACCTACCACGCGCAGCGCAAAGATCAGCAAAGCTTCCAAAAAGATAGTCATTTTTTTCTCCTTCAGTTTTCGATTTTTCACTTGCCAAACGTGAACTCACCTCAAACACAACCTAAGTCTCTCCGTTTTCAAGGTGAGCCTAGCACGCGAAAGAAGCGGCCATCTTCGAGACTGATAGCCGCTTCCCTATTGTGCATGCCCCTGGCGCGATTCGAACGCGCGACCTTGAACTTAGGAGGTTCCTGCTCTGTCCAATCTGAGCTACAGGGGCTCGACTGAATCCAGGGGCGATTATAACTCACTCCGCGCAAGGCTGCAAGCATCGCGGCCCGATGTTGGTTTGCCTTTTCGGCAAGAGATTGGTACAATGTGTCACGCAATCCACAGTAAAAAACGCAAAGGAGAAAACATGGGAAAGAGGATCACGCGCCAAGAAGCCTGGGATCTGATCCAGGAGTATAAATGCGACGAGAAGCATATCTACCACATGCTGGCGGTTGAAGCCGCTATGCGTGCCTATGCCCGCCACTTTGACGCGGATGAAGAGTTATGGGGCGCGGTAGGATTGGTGCATGACTTCGATTACGACCAATTCCCCGACGAACACCCCTACAGTGGAGGGCGTATACTGCGCGAAAGGGGCTACGATGAGCAGATCGTC
>CAZDYW010000224.1:2664-4945 GCA_964509655.1 uncultured Anaerolineales bacterium | reverse complement strand
CCTATCCGCCAGTCCGTATCATCGGCGAAGATCCGCTCCTGGATAAGCTGCTCCTTGGCGGTGCGATTGCACGCCTTCAGCAATCGAGCCGCGTCACCATACTCCCGTGGGAAGCGCAACTCTCCGCTTGCCGAGGAAGAAAGCAATTCATCCTGAATCGTGAGGCGGGTTTGCAGCACAGACCCAGGCCGTATGACCTCCGGATAGAGCGTAAGCGACCGCCCGCGACCTAACTTTTTCTCCTCCAGGTGGTATCTACCCTCCGGACCACGCACCGAGCGAATGCGCACTTCCGTGGCCCACAGATTTTCCACGGGTATGGGCTGTGTATCCGCAACCTGGAAAAGGCGCGTCCACTCGTGGTGCTGATCTGAACCAAAGACAGCTCTTTCCAGCGCATCACCGGCATGTTTGCGGCTGGGCCGACGTCCTCTCATCTGCTGGCGCACCAGCCCGGCGGCCTTCTTCTGCATTCGCGCGTCGCCGATGATCCGCGCCCGCAACAGCGCCGAACGGAGCGCGCCCTTGAGCGTCGAGCCGGGGATGTAGGGCTGCGGCGGACGTCCGGGTACTTTGATGTGGGAGAAGTAGTAGTTGTTGGGCCATCCGCCGATGCATGGGAGACTATAGAGCGCCACCGTCTGGGGATCGATGCGGGCAGAATGCAGAAAATCCCCCAGCTTCCTGTGTCGGCTCAGACAGAATTGCTCAAAACGACTGAGAAGGCGCGGGGAGTCGGAGACTTGCTGGAATAGCGCATCCTGATCCACTATCCAGACGCGGCCCTGATCGTGCCAACGGCTCTTGCGACCTGGTCGCTCGCCGGAGCCGATGTGCAGTGGTGAAAGCACGGTGATCTTGACATCGTAGGTCTGCATATCACACCTCCCATTCGCCCCATAAGGGGAGCGTCAACCCGCTGTAGTAGACAGTGTGGTGGCCGTTCTCCCCCAGCGGAAGCAGTTTGCCGTACAAACGCTCCTCTGGTGACTTTGCCGCGAAGAGCCCGCCCGGTTCGAAAGCCCGCAGCGTAGCCATATAGACACGTTGCTTCCCCTGCGGATAACGGTTTTCAGCCTTCTGGCGAATCACGTCCAGCGTATAACTCAGCGGCTCGGTCTCACCCGGCGCGGCGGGGATGTAGTGGGAGAGACTGAGGAAGCGCTGGCGCCTGGCGGGGGCGGGGAAATGACTTTGCCATTCTTCCGGGGCGGAGAACGTAAAGTGTCCCTTGCCCACACTGCGTTTGCCGCCCAGGCCAGTATCCTGCATGAAGCGAAGCGCGGCCTGTAGATCGGGCCATAGCTCATCATCGGCCCAGACTGCGAACCACAATCCCGCCCGCTGCCGGTCGTAGAAGGTCTCCGATTGCTGAAAGAGCAATCCCTCCACCGTGGCCCCGGCGACGCGGTCCACGCTGTTGCGCTGGGTGACGATCTGCTGCCAGGCATTCGCCGGTTCCCGCCTCCAGACCAGCTCCAGTTCCGACGCCAGCCAGAGGGTGTCGTTATGAATCTCCAACCGTCCCTGCGATGCCTGATCGAACAGCGCCTCCGCATTCCAGGCGCCAGATCGGATTCGCTCGCCGACTCCAGGTGAGACATAGCGGGCCTTCTGCAACTCCTTGGCCCGTTCAACCCGCTTCTCCAGGTCGCCCCAATCGTCTCGATCCTCGATGGGACGCGTGAAAGGAGCGTCCACGACGTTGTGTGGGATGCGGAAGGGCGGGCGCGGAATCAGCAGCAACGGATCGCCGTCCCTGGTGCACAGGAAGGGATAGGCATTGCTGAAAGCGAAGCGCGGGCCTCCGTCCGCAAAGCCTTCGAGAATTGCGTCAACGTCCCGCCCCAGGATCGCCAACGCCCAGCAGGCGGCCCCGAACAAGGTGTGTGAGAGAATGGGGCTGGCGTGCGATCCCAGGGGTTGCATCAGGATTATCTTGCGTTCCATCTCACACCCACTGTTGCGGGTCAAAGTTCGCGACCAGCGTCCGCACGTCCCCGTCCTGCGCTGCGGGGATAGGTTTGCTGTCCGCGCCCTCGGTATAATAAGCTGCCGAACGCCACTCGGCCTCCAAGTCGCGGAACTCGATTTGCCCATGCCCGCGCGATCCGCCGCCGCCCAGCGTGGAATCCTCCACCAGCGCCATCGCCGCGAAGAGCGTCCGCAGCAACTCAATATCTTCCTCCTGATAGATGTCCAGGATCAGCGTGAAATCGAACTCGGCCCCGGCCGGCACCCGCTCCATGTCCCGTGGGTTGGCTTCCGAGGTCACGCGATC
>CAZDYW010000224.1:0-2564 GCA_964509655.1 uncultured Anaerolineales bacterium | reverse complement strand
ACGGTCAAGCTTCTTGAACGTGTGAAAGATGCGGCGGGTCTGGTTAGGCTTGAGGTCGTCCTTATAATGCTGCGCGATATAGGCGGCAACCTGATCCTCGCCGGCGAACTCACCCGGCTTCAGCAAGGTGCTCAACGTGCCCGCCTGGTTGAGTTGTCGTTTGAGATCGGAAATTGTCTTCATCATTTACTCCTTTCTTAGTCTGAGGCTGGCATACGAGACCGGCGCTACAATGTCCGATAAGTTGTGCCAAACCTGTTTGATCATCTTTTCACGGTCCTTCCTGTCCCGACGCTGCAAACGACGGGTCAAGGTGTAATAGAGTCTGGGGCTGAAGAGTGGCTTTTCCTCATCCTTCGTAGCGAGGTGAGAACGGCTCATTCGTCCCAGGTCGTGAATCAAGCCGTGGGGAATGTCTTGCTCAACCCAATCTTGAGCCATGTCAACCAGCGCCTGTGCTTGATCCCACCCCAGCGTTCGGCCGAAAATATGGATACGATCTCGCCCGGCGGCCTTGGCGGCATGCTCGGCTTCCCCGGCAAGGCGAGCAAAGTGCTGGATGGGGAAGTGGGGCTTGACGAAAATCAGCCCGGCGGATAGCGTCAGATTGCCGCATGTGTACGCCTTGAATCTTTGGTTCAGACGCAGCGCAAAGGTCACCATCTGATCCCACGGGCCGATGACGAAGAGATCATCGCCCCCAGCGTAGAGGATGTAGAAGAGGCTCTGCAAATCACAGTGTTCTTCGCGGTCCTCATCATCCAAGCTATGGCGCCATTCTTCCGTCAGTTCCCCGGCCAACTCATTGAGATAGGGACCGAAGAAGCGCGAGACCGTCTGGCTGAGCGCGTTGGAGCGGGAGAAGGTGGCCGGATGCAGACCGTGGCTAAAGCTCAACCCCATCCGGTCCACGTCGGCCCGCAGCACGCCCAACAACTGCGCTCCCTGACTCAGCTCGGCGATATGCTCAAAGTCATAGACTTGCCGCTCGACGATGGGCGCGGCGTTGGCAAAGGCCCAGAAGCCCGGCGTACTCTCAGCAGGCCAGCGTTCAATCCTCTGGGGGAAAGCGTTCACTCCCCGCACCAGTGCTTGCTGGCCCTCCCGTTCGGCCCACCTGAGCAAAGCGGCCTGCTGTTCTGTATCCACCAAGGTCAGGTAATCCACTATCGGCGAAGGAAAAGAGAGCGTGACGCCGCTATTTTCAGGAGGACATGCCGGGGTACAAACCAGCGCAGTCGCGTGAGGGAGCACTCGCCCAATCTCCCTATGAAGCTCACACAGATTACAAGTCGTCTCCCCTGACGATAGCTTACACACCGGGCAGACGTTGTAAAGCTCCCCGCGCTGGAAAAAATCCTGCCGATCCAGTCGCTCGTGCCATTTCTGGCCTTTGGCCTGCGAGATGCGTCGCTCAAGCTCCAGCCGCACCTCCTGGACATCGGCGAAATCACCGGGTTGCATCGGGGCCATCTCCCAGACAAAGCCCAGGTCACCATGGAATTCCTCCCACATCCCATCGCTCAATTCTTGTACCGCCTCATCAAGCTTTTCCTTGGTCCGCTCGTCTGGGGGGAGCAGAAGCTCTATCACGCCGCCGCTGGCATAGAGCACGTTGGTCGGTGGCAAATCCAGACGTTGGGCCAGCCAGTCGGCGATAGCGCGATTGAGCGCTGCCAGATAAAACGAGCGCCCGCGCAAGCGCTGGGCCGTGTTCCGGAAACTGCGCTGGTCAGCCGGCTCTGTGATGCAGTAGATGAAATCCTGGATGCCGGAAAAGTCGATCTTGAGCAAACGAGCGATCGTGATATCCTCCCCCTGAATACCCTTCCACCCGACGCGGTGTAGATCGCTCAACCTTTCGGGAAGCAGCCGCATGAGACAAGCAGCGATGGACGCCGTCAGGTGCAAGTGATTGTAGAGCGACACGTCGGGGGTGGTGCGCTTATTTTCCTCTTTTTCCCAGGGCGTGGCGGAGGGGATATAGGCCATAGACTCGGCTAGCAGATCTAGCAACCCGGCCATCCTGGCAAAAGAATCCACTGGCCCAGGAAATGCTTCTGCAAGTTTTCGGAACGCATCCCATGCCTTTCCATAATCCTCTTCAGAGACTTTTGACCCTCTCTCAGGAAAAAGCACCTTTCCACTGGCCACGCTTCCCAGGGCATATCCCCAACCTTGTTGCTCCGATGGGCCTTTCGGCAAAAGTCTGGACGTGATCGGAATCAAAGGCGTTTCCCTCGGTTCACGCTTCTCGTGCGTGCCGGTCGAGCGCTCCGATGCGGCTAGCCAATCGGCGACGCGGACAGCTTGTGTGACAGCCTTATGAGTATCCCCTCCGTGATGGTAGGCGACTGCATCTCCTACGTCATCCCACCACACTGGAGGGACTATGTGGGCCAACGGCCCTCTAGCCTCCAGCAAACGCACGCCGATGGCAGCATGTTTTTCCTTCCGCTCTTGCCAACCGGCCCGCTGCGCCAGCTTCCCCACATCATGCAACAACCCAGCCAGCGCCACCAAGTACAACTCATCTCGTCCTTCCATCATTCCTCCCTCTCACT
>CAZDYW010000223.1:0-4948 GCA_964509655.1 uncultured Anaerolineales bacterium | reverse complement strand
ACCACATACCCCACCTGCTCCTCAGTCATCTCCGGGAACATCGGTAGCGAGAGCACCTCACCACACAAGCGCTCCGTCACCGGAAACTGCCCCTCGCGGAACCCCTTGCCCGCGTAGAACGGCTGCAAATGAATCGGCACCGGATAATGAATCCCCGTGCCGACCCCACCCTGCTCCCAGAGATGAGCCCGCAGCTCGTCCCGTCGTGGCACGCGCACCACATAGAGATGATAGACGTGCGTCGCATCCGGAGCCTCGACCGGTATGCCAACCCCGTTGCCCTCCAGCAGCTCCGTGTAGAGCGCCGCATTCCGCCGCCGCGCCTCGATCCAATCCTCCAGATAGCGCAGCTTGACGCGCAAGATCGCGGCCTGCAGCGTATCCAGGCGATGATTGAAGGGCGCCAGCTCGTGGATGTACTTCTCCCGCTGGCCGCAGTTACGCATCGCGCGTAGCCGCTCGGCGACCTCTTCGTCGTCCGTCACCACCATCCCGCCGTCGCCGCAGCCACCCAGATTCTTGGTGGGATAGAAACTGAAAGTGCCCGTGTGGCCCAGCGATCCAACGCGACGGCCCTTGTAAAACGCCCCGTGAGCCTGGCATGCATCCTCGATGACCACCAGATCATGCTCCTCGGCCAGGGCCAGAATCGCGTCCATCTCGGCCGGCAAGCCGTAGAGATGTACCGGTATAATCGCCCGCGTGCGCGGCGTGATTGCCGCCTCCGCCTGCGCCACGTCGATGTTATACGTCTCTGCATCCACGTCCACCAGAACCAACTCCGCTCCGGCGAAAGTGACCGCCGCAGCGGTGGCGATGAAAGTATTGGCCGGGACGATCACCTCGTCGCCCGGGCCGATTCCATACGCCCGCAGGCTCAACTCCAGCGCCGAGAGGCCGCTGTCCACCCCCACCGCGTAGCCCGTGCCGCAGAAAGCGGCGAACTCCTCCTCGAAAAGGCCGACATCCTTCCCCAGGGCGAAGTCGGCCCGCTCCATCACACCCTGGATGGCCCGATCCACCTCCCCCTTGAGGGCGCGGTGCTGCGCTCGCAAATCGACGAAAGGGACGTTCATAGCTATGACCTCTCCTCCAACATTCTGGCCGGAACACCGGCCACTATCGCGCCGTCCGGCACGTCGTGGGTGACCACGCTGCCTGCTCCCACCATCGCCCGCTCACCGATCGTCACGCCGCACATAATCGTGGCGTTGCTGCCGATGGAAGCCCCGCGCTTCACCAGCGTGGGAATGCACTCCCAATCCGCTTCGGATTGCAGCTCACCCTCAGCCGTGGTCGCTCGCGGGTACTTGTCGTTGATAAACTTCACTCCGTGTCCGATAAAGACCTCATCCTCAATCGTCACCCCCTCGCAGATAAACGAGTGACTGGAGACCTTCACCCGCCGCCCCACTTTCACGCCCTTCTGAATCTCAACGAAGGTGCCGATTTTGCTCTCGTCGCCGATCTCACAGCCGTACAGGTTGACGAAGGCATACAGCTTCACATCCTGACCCAGTTTCACATCCGGGGCAACACGCACGAAATCGCCCTTAACCAAGATACACCCCCTCCTGCACTCCGCCATTTTCCAGCGAGCGCTCGGCCATCTCCAGAACCTTGACCACTCTCAGCCCGACCCGTCCATCACTTTGTGGCTGCACGTGATCCGTGATGCACTCCAGGAAATGTTGACACTCCACGCGCAGCGGCTCGACAAAGCGAATGTGGGGGATCATCACGTCGCCGTAGCGGTAGCTGCACTGAAACTCCCCGAAGGTGTCGGTGTAAGGAGGAGCCTCCACACCCTTATCGTAGATTTTGATCTTCTCCAGCGTCTCCACATCATCGTAGACCGCCATCTTTTGACTGCCGACGACCGTGATACGCCGCACCTTGCGCGGGTCCAGCCAACTGAGGCGCACGTGAGCCAGGACATTATCGGGAAAGGTCAAGTTCAAGTAGACGATGTCGTGCTTGCCCTCGAAGACGTAGGCCGTGCCTTGAGCGCTGACGCTGACCGGGTCTTGACCGAGGATATATCGCAGGATCGATATATCGTGGGGCGCCAGGTCCCAAAGCACGTTCAAGTCGCGCTGGAAAAGCCCCAGGTTGACGCGCACCGCATCGACGTAATAAACTTGTCCCAGTTCGCCACTGGCGATAATCTGCCTTAGCGCCCGCACCGCCGCGTTATATTCAAACGTATGCCCCGCCATCAGAACCAGACCCCGTGCGTCGGCGATCTCAACCAGCGTCTCGGCATCCCGGCTGTTGAGCGTCAGGGGCTTCTCAACCAGCGCGTGCAGGCCGTGCTCCAGACAATCCAGCGCCACGCGAAAATGGGTGGCCGGCGGCGTCGCCACCACGACGGCATCCAACGGCATGCTGAAGAAATCCTGATAGTCCTTCACCACTTCGACCTTGGGATACCGAGACTGAATATGCCTCAATCGCTCCGCGTCAAGATCGGCCACGGCCAGAACGTCCGACTCGGGTATCTCGACGAAATTGCGGATCAGATTGGGGCCCCAATAACCACAACCAACGACGCCAACTTTTACCTGATTCATAGCATCCTCCGTTCACATCGCTCCGTCGCCGCGCAACACCGCGAGGGGCGTTTTCATCAATATCTCAAGGTCCAGCCAGAAATTCTGGCGTTCGATATATTGAATATCCAGTTTGACCATCTCATCAAAATCGACGGAGCTTCTGGCCATCGTCTGCCACAGGCCGGTGACGCCGGGCTGTGCCTCAAACCGCCGCAGGTGCCAGGGCTCATACTCCTCTACCTCATAAGGAATGGGCGGCCTGGGGCCCACCAGGCTCATATCGCCCTTGAGCACGTTCCACAATTGCGGCAACTCGTCCAGGCTGGTCTTGCGCAAGAACTTTCCAAAGTGAGTCACCCGTGGATCATGCACTAGCTTGTTAACCTGACCCTCTTCACTCTGTGGCGCAAGCGTGTGCTTACCGTTATTCCCAACAAAAACTTGAGCGAAAGTGTGAGAGGACTCGGCCACTCCATTCTCGCACCGGTGCTGCACCTCGTCCATACCTTCACGATCATCCCGGATGAAGGCTTTCACGAAGGCACGATGGAGATCAACATCCGCGTCATCCTCCATAGAGCGGAACTTGTAGAAGGTAAAGGTGCGTTTCTCCCAAGCTCCTTGCTGATCATCTCGTCCCCCACCTCCCACTCGTTCCTGCCTGAAGAGAGCCGGGCCAGGCGAATCCAGCCGGACTAACACCGCGATCACCAACATCACCGGCGCGAGCAAGATCAACACGAGCGCGGCGATCAGGATGTCAAGCGCCCGTTTGCTGGTGAAGTAGAGCCAACGCGGTCGACGATCCGAATCGATTTTCTCCACACATCGCGGGTGAGGAATTCGTGTACGCCATCCCACGCATCTATGAAGCTCTATAGCCATCCTACACTCCCTCTCTCACCGGTGATAATAATCGTAGCCGCCCTTCCGCTCCGCTCGATTCACCACCACGCCGATTGACCGCGCTTTAACATGGTTCAGATGACGGCAAGCAGCCCGCACAGCTTCCCTGCGCACCCTAGCGCGCCCCACGACCAACACCACACCATCAGCTTCCTGGGCCAGCACCGCCGCGTCGGGCACTACCACCAGGGCGGGTGTATCCAATAAAATCAAGTCAAATTGCTGCTTCAATTGCTCGATCAAAGCCCTCATCTGGGACGAGCCGAGCAGATCGGTGGGGTTGGGAGGCTCCGGCCCACTGGTGAGCACTTGAACGCCCGGCTTATGGCTATCCTGAATCACATCTTCCAGCGTCACCTTCTGCCTGAGCACGTCGCTCAGCCCCACCTCGTTGGACAAGTCAAAAAGCTCGTGCAAGGTCGGGCGTCTCAGATCGCCATCTATCACGATAACGTTGCGCCCGAACTGCCCCATAGTGTAGGCCAGATTGGCTACGATGGTCGATTTACCCTCCCTTGGCTCAGCGCTCGTTATCAGCAATGATTTAAATAGCCCCTGTTGATCAAGTCGCTCAGGCTGGAGAGCAAGAAGATAAGTGCGCAGGAAACGGACCGCTTCTCCTTCCGGTGAAGCGCCATTGAAGAAAATGTGTTTACTTTTGACACGGGGGATCTTCCCCAGGATAGGCAACTCGGCCGCCGCCTCAATCTGCTTCGTGGTATAGAGTGTGGTATCCAGGTTCTCAAACAAGAAGACCAGCCCTACCCCACCCGCCAAGCCGACCATAAACCCCAAAGCGATATTCAACTCCGGGCGCGGGCTGGTCGGTTCCTCCGGGGGAACAGCCGTCTCGATCACGACCAAGCGATTGCCCTGTCCTCTCCTGTCAGTCCTGCTTTGGGTGATCAGAATTTCTGCCAGGACGTTGGCCGCCTGTGCAGCCAGCACAGGGTTTCGATCCTCGACTATGATCTGTAACAATTCGCTGTTACCCAATATCTCCGTCTTGACCTCGGGCGGCTCTTCCAGGCCCAGCCTCTGCCTCAATTCTTCCAGAACGGGGTTGCTGGTGGCAATTTCCGTGTAGGTGTTCATCAGCCGGTTAGTGTAATCGGTGTCATATTGGAGCCAGTCGGCAGAGCCTTCGGAGGCCAGCACCCGCAGCGTCGCCGACGCGGTATAAATGGAGGGCATCATCAGCGTCCCGGCGACCACCACGACCACCGTCACGAATGTCGTGACGAAAACTATCCATTTTCGTCGCCAAAGAATCGCCAGATAAGCACTGAGTTCCATTTCTCGGTCGATTTTCTCCGCTACACGATGGCGCCCTGTACGTACCCCGAATAGCAGATTTCCCGCCCGGCACACCCGCCAGCCATTCGGCCCGCACCCTAACGATTACTTCAGAGTCCCGTTTCCGCTTAAAGCTTCTCGCTCGTCCCTTGAGCAATCCGCCACGCTGACCTGCCCCTCCAGAAAACCAA
>CAZDYW010000222.1:0-4958 GCA_964509655.1 uncultured Anaerolineales bacterium | reverse complement strand
AACCGCCCGGCAGCCGTTGCTGCGTATCCGGATCATACCAGCCGATGGCGAGCCGGTAAGCACCCGCTGACACTCCTCGCAGATCGATCCGCGCCTGGTCGGTAACCAGCTCCCCCTCCCGCCACTCTGATGTAGGATAAGTCCAATCGCGCGGCATCCCGTCGAACTGGGCCAATGGCGCAGCATCCGCAGCACTTCCTATTGGCAACAAATGCACGAACAGTTTATAGTCAGTGTCAAGCGCCCGCAGCGCCTCCCACTGAAAATCGACATAAAGCGTGTTCGCGATCCTGTGCCAATCGACGCCGCGCAGCGCGATAGCCTCATCCCAGACCACATCGGGCCGGCGCCGCGAACAGAAGCTCCCCTCGATACCCAATGACAAACGACAAATGACAAATGACGAATGAGCAAATGACAAATCTGTAGGGGGGCTCCCCTGTGATTGTCTTTTCTCATCGCTTAGAGAGAGTGTGTAATCGCCCGGCGGCAAATCCGGCAGCGCGAGCGGCGTCCGCATCGTGGAAAACGCGCCTTGCTCCACGCTCAACACCCGGGTGTAGACCGGCGACGAGTCCGGCCGCGCGTCATTTTCCCCAGAGCCTGCGGGCGATAACTCCAGCGTGAATCTGCGCGGCTCGTCCGCCGACCAATGGCTCTCCAAGATGGGCGGCGCCCCCGGCTCCAGCCAGGCCTGTGAGAGCAGCAAACCGCCGAAATCGTGGGCCACGTCGAAGTGGACTCCGGCCTGCGGCTGCGTGGTGAAGGCGGTCAGATAATCGTCCTCGTAGACCGGGCGCGTAGCCAGCGCAGCGCTCCAATCGGCAGCCAGTTCCGGCGGCAGAAACTGCTTGTGGATCAGGACATAATCTATGTTAGATTCGGCCAGCCCATCCAGCGCCGTGCCCAAGCCGTCCCGACCGCGCAGTTCCTCCCGGTGGGCGAAGGCGCGGGTGAGCGCGTTTCCCTCGATGAAATCGAAGGCCGATTCCGGCGGGCGGGAGACGTGCCCGTTGACCAGCCGCTTCCCGTGGATGGTCTGCCAGTACATGTAGAACTTGTCGGTCTGGCGATCCAGAGGTGCCTCGACGATGGCGAAATCGCCCCCCTCCTGGGCCAACTGCTCATAAAAAGGCGGGACATAGGCCTGAATGGTGGGAAAGGGCCAAGCCAAAAACTCGAACAGAATCAGGCCAGAAAGCAGCAGGACGCCAACATGGGCAGGCGACCGTAGAAGCGATCCCTTGGGCGACGAGTCGCCCGTGGTCGCCCTCGGCAGCAACTCGGCGACGCCGAACCCGGCCAATATGGCGAGGCATTGGCCCAGCATCAAATTCAGGCGAACGGGCGTGCGAATAAAGCCGATGATGGGCCGGTACCAGGGCAAGTTGGGAATGACGACCTCGCCATTCACGTACAGGCGGGTGCCCAGCGCCAGCACCAGCGCCAGCAATGTCGAGATGATCAGCCAGCCGTGCTCGCGGCGCTCCCGCCACCAGCGCCGCAACCCCAGGAGCGTCAGCGCCAAGACGGTGTACCCCACGAAGGCCGGACGGTTGGGGGCCGGGAAGCGCTCGTAGAGCGGGCGCACCGCATCGCCCCACAGCGGATGGAGGAAGGAGGGCGTGACCCAGGCCAGCACGTCGGTGTCGAAGACCCAGTCAATTTCCGGCTCGGCGTAACCGGCGCGGAGCTGTTCGCGCAGCAGGGGATAGACGACCGGCCCGATCAGCACGGCGGCGACCAGCGCGGCGATCAGCAGCGCCTTGAAAATGCGCCAATTTGCAAGCTTGCCGATTCGCATCACTAAGTAGGGGCCGAGGATGACGACCGCATAAATCGGCTGGTGCCAGCCGGAGAGCGCGATCAGGGTGAGGAAAAGGCCCATCAGCGCCCCGCGCCGCCAGGGGCTCGCCTGCATTCGCTCCTCAGCCGACAAGCGCCGGAAGGTCACCACCAGCGCCCAGAGTGCCAGCGGGATATACTGAGTGCTGAAAATGTTGGGATGGACGCACTCCCAGACGTGATAGGGCGCGAAGGTGGCCGCCAGCCCGGCGACGACGCCCGCGCCCGCTTGACCGGTCAGCTCCCGCACCAGCAGGTAGACGCCGAATCCCAGCAGCACAAATCCCAGCAGCACGGTGACGTTGTAGGCTGCCAGTGGGCCGATCAGGGGCTCCAGGAGCAGCCAGGGGGCCGTGTTGGTGTGGCTGAAGCTGTGAAAGTAGAGCGACACGCCGCGCGGATAGAGGATGTCGGCGGTGTGGTAAAAGGAAAGCGATTGGCCGGAGATCAAGCCGCGCAGCACTTTGCCGCTCCACCAATTGGCCCACATATTGAGCCACACGTCGATGTTCGCTCCGGCGAAGTGGGTGCCCAGCCGCGTGACGAGCGGATAGGTGAAAGCCAACGCAATCACCACGAAAAGAAGCAAAACGACGAATGAAAAATGACAAATCAAAAATGAAAAAACACGCTTCACGGCAGTCGAATCTCCTTTTGCAGCGCGGCATCGGGGGCCGACGATCCATCGGGCAAGCGCAGCGACAACCGCTCCTGCGTCGCCGCGTCATACAGCCCCAGGCTGAGCCGATATGCGCCCGCCGGAAGGTCGAAGGTATCCAAGCTGAGCAGATCGCCGAGCGTTTCCCCCGCGCTCCAGGTGGAGGTCGGCGCGGCCCAATCGCGGGGCATGGTGTCCAGTTGGGCCACCAGTTCGCCCTCGCCGTTGAAGAGATGGACGAACAGCTTGTAGTCCCGCTCGATGGCCCGCAGCGCGCGCCAATCGAGTTGCAGGTGCAGCATGCCATCGCCGGGCAGCAGGCGCAGCCGATCCAGGGCGATCAACTGGCCGAAGGTCGCGACGGGCTCCCCCGTGGGCGCTTCGCCTCCTTCGACGGGCAAAATCAGTAGGCTGCCGACGTCCCGCCCATCGCCCCCAGGCTCCAGATCCACGTGCAGCCGATATGGCCCCGGCACCAGAGCGGTCGGGAGTTCATAGCGCCCCCAGCCGAAATCGCCCGCTTGCCATTCATCGCTGGGCCAATCGGCGCATAGTTCGCCAGCAACGCTTTGGGCGACACGCCCATCAGCCCCGATCAGCGACCAACGGGCGCGGACGGCGTGATCGATTGAGCCCCTCGCCACCCAAGCCGCCCTCAGCGATAGCGGCTCACCCGCGCGGGGATAGCGCGTCTCTGGCCGCACCTGGGCCAGCCCCAGCGCCTCGTTGATCGGCCACCTGACGCGCAGTTCCTCGCCCAGCGCCGGCTGCGTCCGGTAGACGATGATCTGATCGTCCTCGTAGGATGAGTCGAAGGGCAGATAATCCCGCCAGCGCTCAATCTGGTGCGCGGTCAGGAAGCGGCGGTGGAGCACCAGATAACGCACGTCGGCCTCGGCCAGCCCGTCCAACCGGCGCGAGAGATCGTCGCCGGGCGGCGGCTGATCGGGGTTCTCCGCGACGGCGTCGAAGGCCGAGAGGATCGGGTGTTGCTCGATGAAGGCGTAGGCTTGGGGCGGTGTGCGTCCCACGATGCCCTCGACGATGGGCTTCTGGTGCGTGATTTGATAGAACATGCTCAGCCGCCGCAGTTCGAGCTGGCGCACGGGGATGTCGGCCAGGGCGAACGGTTCGTCCGCGCCTCGGATTTGCTCATAGAAGGCCGGGACATCGACCGGCGTGGTGGGGAAGGGCCAGGGCAGATACTCGAAGAGCAGCAGCGCGGTCAGCCCGATTGCAATTAAATATGGTCGTTCGACTCTTCGCCTCTGGGTCAACCAAGCGGCACCCATCCCGGCGAGCAGAGCCAGGCCCAGCGTGCTCATCACGGTCAGCCGGGCGGGATCGCGTATCAGCTTGGTGAAGGGGATGAGCCAGGGTTGGAGCGGGCGCTCGCCGGTCACGCCGTTGAAGTACACATAGGCGCCCAGGGAGATCGTGAAGAAGGCCAAAGTGGAGAGTGCCCAGAAGCGGGCTTGGCTACCTTTCTGATTGAATTTGACAAGGCCGATCAGCGCCAGCGCCAGCGCGGTGTAGCCCAGGAAGACCTGTCGGCGCCCGATGCGTCGCTGGAGCGGCTCGACCAGAGGGCCGAACAGGGGGTGTCGGCGGCTGGGTACGAAGAAGGCCAGGAGATCGGTGGTGTGCTCCTCATCGACGGCGACCGATACCCAGCCCTGCGTCTCCCCGCTCAGTTGTTCCGTCAGCAGCGGCAGGAAAAGGGGCGCGATGACCAGAAACGTGACCGCGCCCATCAGGGCCAGTGCGCCCAGGTTCGGCAAAGTGAGCCGCTCCCGTTCCCATACCAGCAGATAGAGGAGATAGAGCGCCAGCCACAGCGCGGAGAAGATCAGCAGGTGCCAGCTGGAGAGCGCGGTCAGGATCAGGAACAGGGCCGCCAGGCCGGCTTGTCGGAGTGAGTTGGTCGGCTCGCGAAAGAGCCGCATGACGAACATAATCCAGAGCGGTATCCACTGCGTGGTGAGGATGATCAGATGGGAGCTTTGGTCGACGTGGTAGGTGGAGAAGGCGAAGATCGATCCGGCGACCAGGCCGGCGGCGGCGCTGTCGGTGATGTCGCGGGCCAAGAGGTACATGCTGAAGCCGCTGAGCGCGTAGGCCAGCAGCACGGTCACGTTGTGCGCAGCGACGAAGCCGTTGGTCGAAGATCCAGTCAGGGGCTCTAGCAGCAGCGCGATGGCCGTGTTGACGTGGCTGAAACTGTGGTAGATTAGGCTCACGCCCTGCGGATGGAAGAGCATATCGGTGTGATAGAATCTCTGGCCCTCGCTAATGGCATATTTGGTCCACCAGGTGGCCCAGGGGCGGGCCCAAACGTCGTAGTCGTCACCGGCCAGGTGGGTGGCGAGCTGGAGGGGCAAGGGATAGGTGATGAGCAGCGTCAGGCAGGCGAAGATGAGGAGAATGGAGAATGGAGAATGGAGAATGGAGAATG
>CAZDYW010000221.1:0-4994 GCA_964509655.1 uncultured Anaerolineales bacterium | reverse complement strand
TGAATGGCTTCTTTGAGATTGGCCGCCTCGAAGCCGAAGGCTTGAAAAGTCTCAAGCATAGCTTCAGCATCAGGTCCGATGCGCTCGTAGATCAAGATGCGGTCGGGCTTGACGTCAGCTCGGTAGTTGTAGGATTTGGGATGTTTCTCTATGGCATCCTCGATGGCGGCGACTTCCTCCGGCAAGATCTGCTGAGGGCGCTTCTTGGCCAAGGAGACGATGCCATTGACGCTTTCGCGAATCTCCCAGCCAGTCGGCATTTCAGCGACGACATCCCTGCCCGACGGGTCGCGCACGAAGATGTAGCGCGGCTTCCCGGTCTTCGTAGTGCTCCGGCACAGCGTGTAAGTGGCACCCTTGCGGTTTGTGTAGGTTACGGTCATTTTTCCTCCTTTGGGGATTCAGAAAGGAATAATTTACCACTTTGCTCGCTGGATTGCCAAATCCAGAGCGAGCAGCGGAATTCACGGCGCTGGCGTCGGAAGCGGACTCCCGGATGAGGACGAGAGCGGGCTATCGGAAGGGGATGGGCCGCCGGAGGGATCATAGTAAAAGGTCCATTCATCGGAGCGCGCCGCCTCCTCTGGTGTACCATCGTGACGCACGATAGCCACCGACCAGCGCCATTCGCCCACAGCGTCGGCGGCCTCACCCGGCAGCTCAATTGTCAACTCCGTGCCGTCCAATATCGGGCTGTTGTATTCCAGCACTCCACCGATGTGGTACAGCCTCAAGCGAAAGCCATAATCCGAGCTGGGCAACTCGCCCGCCCAGCGGAAGGTGAGGCGGGACGAGCGCGTCGTCGAGGCCCCCGGCGGCTCAAGCAAGCGGGGCGCCGCGATCTCAAGCACCGGCGTAGTTGGCGGGGATGGAGTGCCCGTCGTGGCGGGCGCCGGGGTCACGGAGGCCGGTGGCTCCTCGGTGCAGGTGGGTGTGGGGGTAAATGTGGCCATCGGGGATGGGGTAGGCGTCGCGGTCGCGGTGGGCGTAGATGTGCCCTTGCCCCCAAGCGGACGGATGAACCACAGCCCGGCGATCAGGCAAAACAGCAATATCGCGCCGCTAAACCACCACAACCACACGGGCCGTGAGTGATCCAGGGCGTGCCGCAGAGCCGCCTCGAACTCGGCGGCGCGTTGGTAACGGTCGGCGGGGTCGGGCTCTATGGCACGCATCACGACCGCTTCCAAGCCCTTCGGCACGCCGGGGACCAATCGGCGCACCGCCACCCGCTCCCGTTTGTAAGACTTGCCCGTCAGCGCTTTGTAGAGCACCAGCCCCAGCGTGTAGAGATCAGAGCGCTCGTCCAGGTAGCCGTGCCCCTTCTCCTGCTCCGGCGACATATAGGCCGGCGTGCCCGGATGATGGCTGTCGGTCTGGGTGCGTTGGCTCATGCGTCCCACCTGAGCCACGCCGAAATCGGTCAGCTTGGCGTGACCGTCGGCGGTCAGGAGGATGTTGCCGGGCTTGATGTCGCGGTGAACAACGTCCTGCTCCCAGGCGACCGCGATGGCCTGGCACATCTCCACGCCGATCTGGACCACTTGCTCCGGCGGCAGCGGGCCTTTCTCCTGGATCAAGTCGCGCAGCGTGCCGCCCTCCACGAGCTCCTCGACCAGAAACTCATCCCCGTCCTGCTCCACCAGGTCGTAGACGCTGACGATGTGCGGGTGCTGGAACTGGCCCTGCACGCGGTGCTCCATCTTGAAGCGCTCTCGGTATTCGGCGTATTGGGTCGGTTCGAGCTCCTCGCGCTCGCTCGATAGCTCCTTGATCGCCACCCAGCGCTCGAGTCCGGTGTCCCAGGCGCGATGGACTTTGCCAAAGCCGCCCTCGCCGATCACGGAGTGGATCTCATACCGTCCTACACTGTCACCGGGGTTCAACATAACCTCACCTTCGAATTCGAGCCTCCAGCCAAGCCTCCACGCGCACGCTGGGCAATGGTCGGTCGCATCGGGCGGCGAGCGTAAGCTGGGCCGTCGCGCCGGGCCACGCCTCGGGATGGAGATTGTAGCGCACCTCCGCATCGCCGGGCTCGACCGCCCGCGCGAAGAGCAGATCGTCGTCCAGGGACAAATTCAACTTCACGGTCGGCTCGCCGGAGCGACCGGTCTCGATGTGCCAGGGCCATTCCACCCGGCTCACCAAGCGCACCGCCAGCACATCTCCCGCGATCTGATCGAGGTTCAGCCCAAGCTGGCATACGGACGGCCTCGTCCCCTCCAGGCCGAGGGTCTGTTTAGGCCCCTGGATTTCCGCGCTGCGCCGCTCCAGTTCATATTGGAAGGCTTTCCACGTGTTGCGCCAGCGATTGGGGTTTGGCGGACGGTTACGGCGGCGATGTGCCTTGGCCTTGAGCAATTGATAGTCCTCGCGGCGCACGTAAGCCAGATCGCGGAAGATGTCCGAAAAATGGGCCTCCATGCGGTAGCGCCCCGTCTCCAGAATCTCCAGTGCGCGTTCGGCCCGACCGGGATCGGTATCGGCGGCCTGGCGAAACAGCGCGCTCTCGCGCGGATCTGGGGCGTTGAAGGGTGGAACGTCATCCGGCGCTGAGCGATTGAAGGCCCGCCACTCCAGGCGGAAGCCGTCCCCCTCCGGTGTCAGTAGCCCTAACCGCATCAGCAGCCGCAGCGCCTTGCCCACATCGGCCAGGTTGAGCGGCGTGACCGCCCGTTCATCACTGTGGAGGTAACGGCGCTTACATTTGGCGGCGATGTATTGTGGGCCCAGATTGTAGACCTGCTGACGAGGCTGTTGCAGATAAAGATTTAGCACCCGCTTGGGGATGGCCGGCGTGACGATGTGGTGCCAGCCGTTGCGCACGTATCCCAGCGGTTTCCAGATGACGCCCTTCCTCAGCCGCTCGAAATCGGGCACTCGCAGCACGAAACGGTGACCGCTGACCCAGGAGAGGTCCTCGATCAGCTCGCCATGCTCGACCGCCTGTCGGCGCAACCGCCCGATCATCTGGCGGGAGATACCCACCCGCTCGACCAACTCCTGAGTCGAAGTATCAAACTCCCCTTCGCCCTGGTGGGCTTGGAAATAGACGACGTCCCAGAAGTTGATCTCAGCCGCCGTGCCGTAGAGGAAGCGAATGGGGATGGCGTAACAGCCTCGCGCGTAGGGCGGCCGGGGCATGGGCGTCATCGTCGCTGGCTAATCGCCGTAGCCCTGCGGATGTGTGCGGTGCCATTCCCAGGCGTGGGCGACGATGGTCTTCAGATCGGGGTACTGCGGCTCCCAGCCCAGCTCCTCGCGAATCTTATCGCTGCTGGCGATCAGCGTGGGCGGATCGCCCGGACGGCGGTCGCCGATCTCGGCCGGGATGGGGTGACCGGTCACCTCGCGGCAGGTCTCGATGACCTCCTTGACCGTGAAGCCCTGCCCGTTGCCCAGATTATAGGTGCGGCTGCCCTCGTCGAGCGCCCGCAGCGCCAGGATGTGGGCCTGGGCCAGATCGGTCACGTGGATGTAGTCGCGCACGCAAGTGCCATCGCGGGTGGGGTAATCGTCGCCGAAGATGGTCAGTTTATCGCGCTGGCCCAGCGCTACTTGGAGCGTGAGCGGGATCAGATGGGTCTCCGGATCGTGATCCTCGCCCCGCTCGCCGGTGGGCGAGGCGCCAGCGGCGTTGAAGTAGCGCAGCGCCGCGTACCGGAAGCCATAGATGCGGTCCAGCCAATGGAGGAAGCGTTCCAGAATGCGCTTCGACTCGCCATACGGGCTGCCGGGGATGATGCGCTCCTCCTCGTCGATGGGGATGCGCTCCGGCTCGTCGAAGAGATTGGCGGTGGAGGAGAGAATGAAGCGCTGCACGCCGTGATCCACCGCCTCGCGCAGCAGATTGAGGCCGTTGGTGACGTTATCGCCCAGGTACAAAAACGGCTGCTCCATCGACTGCCCCACTAGACTGTAGGAAGCGAAGTGCATCACCGCCTCGAAGTCGTGGGCCTCGAAGACCTCTCTGACGGCGGGCCGGTCGGCCAGATCCCCCTCGATGAAGCCCGCTTCCGGGGGGACAGCGGCCCGATGGCCGTAGTACAGGTTGTCGAAGACAACGACTTCATCGCCCTGCTTGATCAACTCCTCGGTGACGATGCTGCCGATATAACCGGCGCCGCCGGTGACCAAAATTTTCATCTGATACCTCCCAGGCTTCCCAAAGATTGGTTCAATCTCCGAGATTGAACCAATCTATCGCAGCCTCTACTAAATACCACTCGATCAACTCAACACTCCGTTCGTAGCCCATCTCGTGAAAGGTTTGTAGCACCGACTGTGAGCAATGGCTAAAAATTCGCCTTTCCATCTGCTGTGGCGATTGGGCTACGGCCTCCAACATCGCCGTCGGTATGCCCATCCGGCGGGCGAAGACCTCGGCGGTCTCCATCTTCTGGCCGGGGCCAAGCTGTTCGACCAGCCAGTCGCGCCAGACCCGCAGGTGCTCGTCGCTGACGAATGGCAGCCAACCGCGCGGTTCAGCTTCCCGCAGGGCCGCGACTACATTGCCGTTGAGTCGCCGCTGATCATTGTAATCCATCCAGGTGCGCAGGACGTTGTGCAGGAATAGGCGCTCGTACCGAGGCCCCCAATCTTGCAGAAAGCAAGCTTGGAAAATGTCATCGAGCCATATCTCGTCCAGCAGCAGGTGGGCGATGTAACCGGCGATGAAAGCGGCGTGGGGCGGTGAAAGTCGCTCCGCGTGGCCCAGCTCCGGGTAGGCGTTGAAAAGCGTTTCGTGGGCTGGGCGCTCCGAAGTGCGCGGGATGGTGTAAAAGTGGGACTCCTCGCGCCGTTGGCCGCTCACCGTCTTCACGTCGGGAGCGGTATTGCCCAGCAAGAAGGGGCCACGTTGCTCCGCCAGCAGATGATGAACGGCGGGCGTGAGATCGTTTTGGCGCAAAATTTCCTCAGCCAGGGCCAGGTGCATCGCTGGTGTAGGCATAGCGCTTTTATTGTACAATGGAAAGAGGCAATTGACTAGG
>CAZDYW010000220.1:0-4998 GCA_964509655.1 uncultured Anaerolineales bacterium | reverse complement strand
TTCTCCATTCCCCACAAGCGCCTCGGCCAAGACGATGGTGTGAAAGGCCGCGCCCGGTTGATAGAGCCCCTGCGTAGCGCGGTTGACGAGGGGTGCGTCGGGGTCTTCCCGCAGTTGCTCCCAGTTATCGTCCAGGCGAGCGGGGTCAAAGATGGGCGCGGAGGCCATCGCCAGCACTTCCCCGCTCTCGGCGTCGAGCAACACCGCAGCGCCGACCTCGCCCGCCAGCGCCTCTTGGGCCGCTCGTTGCAGCGCGGCGTCCAGCGTCAGTTGAACGTCGCGCCCTCGCGGGGGACGGTGGAGCAGATCGGCCCAGGCCGCGTCCCAGGTCGAGCGGTGGGCCTCGCCGCGCAGCACTTCGTCGAAGGCGGCCTCGATCCCGGCGGTGCCGTAGCGCAAGCTGGCGTAGCCCAGGACGGGGGCCGCTTCCGGCACCGGATAAGTGCGGGTGACGATTCCTGAAGGGGCTACCGCCGCGTCCGCCAGCACCGTTCCATTCCGGCCCAGGATGCGTCCGCGAATGATGCGCCGCTCATAGGCTACGCGGCGCGGATTATCGGCGCGGGCGGTCAGCCAATCGGCACGCACCACTGACCAGTAGCCGCAAGCGAATCCCAGCAGCGCCAGCGCCAGCCCGATGGCATATGCCAGATGGAGAATCGGCGACTGGAGATTGGAAGTGGGAGACTGGAGGTTGGAGATGCGCAACAGGAGGCCGAGCGCGATAAAGGTGGAGAGCAAGGATGATCCGCCGTAGGAGAGGAAGGGCAGCGTCACGCCGGCGATGGGGGCCAGCTTCGTGTTGGCCGCTATGATGACCCAGGCCTGGATCACCAGCCCGGCTGTGAGCCCGGCGGCGAGGAAGCGCTCGAAGGAGCGATGAGCGCGGGCGGCGGTGCGGAATCCACGGGCCATGATGATCGCGTAGAGGGCGATGACGGCCAGGGTTCCGCTCAGCCCGAATGCCTCGCCGATGGCGGCGAAGACAAAGTCGGTGTGGACAGCGGGGATGTAGGTGGGGCTGCCCAGCCCTAACCCTTGCCCCAGGATGCCCCCCTCTCCGAAGGCCAGCAGCGATTGCACGATCTGGAAGGACTGATCGGCGGCGGCGCGCCAGGGATCGAGCCAGCCTTCCACCCGCATGGCCAAGCGGGTCGATTGGGTGTAGCCGATGGCTCCGGCCAGCAGGAAGAGCGCCAGCCCGGCCACGACATAGCCCCATTTCCCGGTGGCTAGATAGAGCATTCCCAGGAAGGTGAAGAAAAAGAGCATGGCAGTGCCCAGATCCTGTTGCCAGGCCAACAGCAGCACGGTCAGCCCGAACATCGCCAGGAGCGGCCCGACGTAGGCCGGCGGCGGCAGATGCCAGCGCCAAATCTTCCATCCCTCAGAAATCAGCAGTTCGCGCCTCTCGGCCAGGTAGGAGGCCAAGTAGATGATCATCAGCAGCTTCAGCGGCTCGGAGGGCTGGAAATAGACGCCACCGAGGCTCAGCCAGAGGCGGGGGCCGTAGCCGGATGGGTTGACGCCCATGAGGATCGTGGCGGCCAGCAGCGCCAGCCCGACCAGGAGCCAGGTGTAGCGGAAGCGGCGCAGCCAGCGCAGGTCACGCCCCGTCTGGGCAATGACCAGCATAGCGAGCGCGGAGAGCATCAGCCAGGTGGACTGTCGGGCGAGGAAGTTGGGGGCCACGCGGCCCACCATCAACAGCCCCCAACCGCTCAGCAGCGCCGCTGTGGGCAAAAGCAGGGGGTCGCGTTTCGGCAAGCGACGGGTCAGGGTGACGTGGGCGGCGGAGAATGAAATGACAAATGAGAAAATGAGAAATGACAAATCGTGGAGATCAAATGGTGGGTAGGTGGAGTGAAGCGTGATGGCGCCGAGGATGACGAAGGCGGCGGCGATGCTGAGTAGAATACGCTCGCGGCGAGCGGCAGGCTCGGAGAATGGCGAATTGCAACTTGCAACTTGCAACTTGCAATCTTTATTCTCCATTCTCTATTTCATCCTCGTTTTGGATGATTTCCGCGTTATCCAGTTTCCAGCGTTCACCTTGACGCACGAGACGCCAGTTTATGGGCGTTTCGCGGTCTGGTGAATTTTCTGGGTCGTCATCGCGAAGCTCACAGACGACGTGGACCTCGACGACGGCTCGGTCGGGCACGTAGCCCTCGCTGTGAGGATCGACATCCACAGGATAGCTCTCTTCCTTGACCTGAAGGTCAACCACGCGCACATTCTTCACCGCGCTACGGTCAGCTTCACATCCACAGCGACCGGCGGCGCATTGCTCCATCCGCTCCCAGCCCTTTTCGGTGAAGTAAGCGGAGATGTCCGCGTCAGTATAGTGATTGTAGAAGGCCAGGACGGTCTTTTCCGGGTAGGGGGAGAGTGAAACGTCCTCGGGCGCCGCGTTGTAGAAGGTCAGCTCATATTCATCTGGGGCGACGAGGATGCTCTGACCAGGCGCGTAGTAGGTTTTCTGGTCTCGGGGATGGTAAACCTGTCGCAGCGTCAATTGGGCACGGTGGGGCAAACGCCGGTCGACCGTGACCTGATCCAATTGGGCTTTGATGTGGCTGCCTTCAAAATGGCCCTGTGGGACATATTTATCAAGCTCTTTATCCCAGTGGAAGATGTTCAGGCGGGTAGTTGCGCCGTTGCATTGATCGCGCACGGTCAACTCTGGACCGGTCAGTCCAGAGAGTACATCCTCCATCTCAACGCTACAGACGCATTCGCAAAGATACTCTCGACCTTGAGGTAGTAGTTTGTGGGGCACGAGTGCGGATGTCGGTTCGCCATAGGAATGATAGACGATGCCGCCGATGGGGGCGCCCGTTTGCCCGTCTGCGCTCCACAGATCGAAGCGGTAAAGGGTCAACCATTCCAGTTCCCCATCATGGTTGGCGTCGATGCGCTGGGTGCTGACGTGGGCCCATTGGGCCGGTAGCTCGACCGGCGGCGGTTGGGGCACTTCAAGCCAGGGCTTGAAATAGAGTAGGCTGGCCGCGACTCCGATGATGACGAAGAAAGCGAAAGCGAGCAGCGGCATGTAGCGGCGGGCGGGTTTCTGCAAAGTGGCGCGTAAGAGCAAACGGGCGGCCAATTGTCCATCTGATCCGTAATCCGGGCGTTCATGCACCACGGCGGCGAGGGCTCGCTGGGCCTTTCGCCATTGACCTTCCTCCAGGGCCAGGGTGCCTTCGGCGAAAAGGCGCGTCAATCGTGCCTCGATGCGACAGCGTTCCTGCGCCGTCTCCCACACGCGGCGGCTCTTCTCATCGGGGGCATGGGCGGTCAATTGTTCGTAGGCCGAGGCGGCCTCGGCCCAACGCTCCGCCTCCTCGTAGCTGTGAGCCTCGGCTTCTAACCTGCGCAGCCAGATGGCGTCGCGGATCTCCTGGGCGGCGCGGTTCTCCGGGGATATTTGCAGTACACGCTTGCAAGCTTTCAGCGACCCATCCTCATCACCTGCCTGGCCGCGCTTGCGGGCCTGGACGATCAGCGCCTGGGTCAGCGAAGCGCGGCCATCCTCTTGATCCATCTTGTAGGCCCGTTCCAGTTCGCTCACCGCCTCGTCGATCTCTCCTAGTTCCAGCAGCGCCTCCCCCAGGAGAAGCCGGGCCTTGAAATGATGCGGGTTGGCCTCTAGCGCGTCGCGGAAGTAACGGGTGGCGGTCTCCCAGCGATGACGTCTCAGGAAGCCCTGGCCGATGTCGAAGAGTTCTTCGGCCAGCGGGTCCACGCGGTCCAATTCACCCTTCACATCGGCGAGGGATCTGTATTGACACACCCAGCGACGATAAAGCTCGATGGCGAAGCGGTATCTCTGCTCCTCTGGCTGTTCTCCAATCTGCCCGTCGACCAAGGCCAGCACCCGCCGCCGCACCAGGTCACGGGGCGCCCTCTCTATCCGGCGAAGGCGCAAGCGTGCGGCATAATCGGTCAGCGTCTGGAGCCCCTGTTTCTCGGTGGCGGCCTCCCCTTCTTCGACTGTCTGGGCCAGGGCGGCGGTATAAATTCTCTCCTGTAAACTCAGGCCATCCCAAATCCAGGCCAGTTTTGTCGTGCTCGCTGCTAGCATATCGGACACAGCGTCTTCTACGGCGGCCACTTCTATCCTGGGAGGGGTGATGGGATGCTCGGCGTAAGCTTGCTCCCAGATTTGCTGGCAGAGCGATTGGGTCAAGTAAGGGTGCCCGCCGGTGAGGCTGAGGATGCGCTTTACGGCCCGGTCAGTGAAACTGAGAGTGCTTGAGATCGGCGCTTGTTTTGAGTTTGTCTGGAGTATCAGCTCTTCGGCGCTCTCGCGCTCCAGCAGCCATATCTCGTGTACCAGGGAGGCCTTGAACTTGGCGGTGAAATCGACGTTCAGGTCATCGACGCGTCGCCCGACGGTGAAGACGAAGGCCGGGCGTGGGTCGCGGTTGATCACCCGACGCGCGAAACGGTAGAAGGCGTTGATGGCGAGGTTTTCCTCGTGGGGCAGTTGAGCCTCTTCCTCATCCTCCAGCACGCCGAATTCATCGAGGAGAAAGACGGGGCGCTGATTTTTGGGCAATTCCGCGTAAAGGCGGGGCAAGAAAGTCTGGAGAAAATAGTGGCCTTGGTCGTCAAAGTTCAGCGGATTGGGAGGTGACAGGCCGGCCCGTTCGGCGGTGGCCTGGGCGAGATCGGCCAACGCCAGCCCCAGCGGGCGTGTGGTCTGATCTTGGAGATCGAAGTAGACGGGCAAAAATTGGGTTGCGGGGAGGGTGCGTTGAACTTGGAGGAGGAGGGAGGTCTTCCCAATGCAACGCTGACCGAACAGCACCAGTGAATTATTGGCCGGGTTGCGCAATCCACGCTCGGCCCAGCCTAAAACCTCCCGTCGGCCAAAGAACCCCTCCTCTCCCTGTAAGGGAGGTCCCGCCACATAGGGATTGACCGCTTGAGTCATTAAACACTTTTCCTTATGAAAGCACTCTTACATACCTGCAACCTGCAACTTGCAAC
>CAZDYW010000219.1:0-5002 GCA_964509655.1 uncultured Anaerolineales bacterium | reverse complement strand
CTGGATCTGGCGATCCAGCGGGAGCGGGTGAGGGATGCTATTACCGATTTTGATGGTCAAAAATCATTACAGAGGCATAGTTCAGACCGGAACCTACTTGGGCAAGAGGCAAATTGATCGCTCTGCAAAACCTGTCAGGTCTTGATTAGTGATGGTCTAGGACAAGCGGCGAAATGGAAACGGGCTGTACCTCTTTATCCTTTTCCTGATGTCCATTGCCACCCTCCACCGGGTCGTCATCCTTACCCTCATCGATGAAGTGCTCAAAGGCTCTCATCAGCACTTCATCCACGTGCTCGACCAGCACGAAGTTCAATTCATCCTTTATCTCTTGAGGCACATCGTCCAGATCGACCTCGTTGGCTTGAGGCAAGATCACGGTTTTCAAGCCATGTCGGTGGGCGGCCAGTACCTTCTGCTTGATGCCGCCGACGGGCAACACTCGGCCTTGCAGTGTCATCTCCCCCGTCATACCCACATCACCGAGCACAGATTGCTTACTCAGCATAGAAACCAAAGCCGTGACCAGTGTCACGCCAGCCGAGGGGCCATCCTTGGGAATAGCGCCGGCCGGCACATGCAGATGGATCGTCTTATCATCCAGGATGTCACTCGGCAGCCCAAACCTCTCCAGCTCTCCACGCACATAACTGAGTCCGATGCGGGCCGATTCCTTCATCACATCGCCCAGTTGGCCGGTGAGGAGCAGCTTCTCCTGCCCCTTCATCATTCTCGCCTCGACGAAGAGCACCTTGCCCCCTGTCGGCGTCCAGGCCAAGCCGGTTGCCACACCGGGCAACTCAGTGCGCAATTTCGTCTCGTCGCGGAAGCGCGGTTTACCCAGAAACTCACGTGCCTGTTCGGCGTCGATGACCACCTGGCACGGCAGCTCGCCGGGCAGACATGTGGCGACCTGAGTGGCGACCTTTCGCAAAGTGCGGCCGATCTCCCTTTCCAGGTTGCGCACGCCCGCCTCGCGCGTGTAGTTGCGGATAATGGCCTGCAAGCCATCCCCGGTGAACTTAGCCTCACCCGATTGCAGCCCGTTGAGTTTGACCTGACGCGGCACCAGGTAGCCCTTGGCGATCTGCACCTTGTCATACTCGGTGTAGCCATCGATCTCGATCACCTCCATCCGATCCTGCAAGGCCGGCGGGATTGTGCTCAGCGTATTGGCGGTGGTGATGAAGAAAACCTCGCTCAGGTCAAAGTCGACGTCCAGATAATGATCGCGGAAGGTGTTGTTCTGCTGCGGGTCGAGCACCTCCAGCAATGCGCTAGAAGGATCGCCGCGCCAATCGGAGCCCACCTTATCCACCTCATCCAGCATGAAGACGGGGTTTCGAGTCCCCACACGCTTGAGCCCCTGAATGATGCGTCCGGGCATTGCGCCGATGTAGGTGCGGCGATGCCCCCTGATCTCTGCCTCGTCGCGCACGCCGCCCAAACTCATGCGTGTGAACTTTCGGCCCAGCGCCCGCGCGATGGAGCGGCCCAGGCTGGTCTTCCCCACCCCAGGCGGTCCAACGAAGCAAAGGATGGTCGAAGTATACTCATCGATCTCCTCCACCTCGCGCTCTTCGCGCAGTTTACGCACTGCCAAGAACTCCAGGATGCGCTCCTTGACCTTCTCCAACCCATAGTGGTCTTCATCCAGAACCTGCTCGGCGTGGGTCAGATCGAGATCATCCTCGGAGAGCTCGCTCCACGGCAAATCGACCATCCAGTCGAGATAGGTCTTGATCACCCCCACCTCGGCCGACTGGGGATGCAATCGAGACAGCCGATCCAGCTCCCGCTCGGCCTCCTCAAGAGCTTCCTCTGGCAAATCGGCTTCCTCAAGCTTCTGTCGGTAGCTCTCTGCCTCCGAGACTTCCTCCTCTTCGCCCAACTCCTTCTGGATGGCCTTGAGTTGTTGACGCAGGTAGTACTCGCGCTGCGTCTTCTCCATCTCTGACTGGGCCTCTTCGCGGATGTCCTGACTGACCGCCAGCACCTCCAGCTCGCGCTGCATGATGCTCAGCAGATCGCGCATCTGTTTCGCCAGGTTATCGCCCGCCAGCACCTCCTGCGCCTGTTCAACGTCCAGCCGGATATTGGAGGCCAGTGCATAGAGCAGCATAGCGGGCTCGCTAACCTGATCCAGCATATCGATGGTTTCCTCTGGCACCTGAGGGAAGAAAGCCACCATCCGCCGCGCTGCCTCCAGGAGTTCGCGCCTCAGAGCTTCGATCTCCGTATCATCCTTAGCAATCTCGCTTTTCTGCTCGACCCTAGCCACTAGATAGGGTTCCTCAGCCACCCAATCCGTGACACGCACGCGGCTCACGCCGCGCACGATTACCTGGTATTGAGCTTGTTCATCATCCTCCAGGCGCAAAACCCGTTCCACACGGGCCAGAGTACCCACCTGGTAAACGCCATCGGAGCCTGGCTCCTCCACGGATGGGTCGCGCATAGCGGTCAACACCAATAACTGATCACCATCAAGCACATCTTCCAATAATTTAATCGAGCGCTCTAGCCCGACTGCCAGCGGCAGCACAGTGTGCGGGAAAGCGACCACATTGCGCAAGGGCAGCACGGGAAGCTCATGCGGCTCTTTGCTTACATCATCACGTTGAATATCCTTTTGAAGTAACGACTGCAACATATTTCACCTCTTACTGAAACAGAAAGTAGAATCGCTTTGAGCCGCCGGAGTTCGGGACACAAGCGATATCGTATAACGTGTTTGGAATTCTGAACACATTATCACACAAAGACATAAGAATTTCGTTTTTATTGCATTAGAAACACATTAGAAATTGGGCATTTTCTTCATTTTGTCCCCAAGTTGCGGATAGGATTCGGATTTGGCAATCCGAATCGAGCACCGCGCAAAATCTTAAAGGGCCGATCGTGTTTGTATTGCCGCCTTCGTTGGGATATAATTAGAGGCTAAGTGTCGGGTAGGGCAGCCCATTCTGCCCAGTTCAAGGAGGCCATAATGAAGCCGATAGGTTATTCTGACTTGTATGAGCGTGGACTGCGCGTGGCGACGGTGGCTCACCGATCCCAAGATCGCAAGGGCAGCAGCTTGCCCTACATCACTCATCCGATACACGTATCGGTCATTTTGCTGAATTACGGCTTTTCCCCAGCCGTGGCAGTGGCTGGTTTGCTGCACGACGTCGTTGAAGATCAAGGATATAAATTGGCCGAGATAGAGAAGGAATTCGGGCCCCAAGTAGCGGAGATCGTGGATGCGCTTTCGGAGCGCAAGCGGGACGCACAGGGACAGAAGCGGCCCTGGGACGTGCGCAAGCGGGACGCACTGGCCCACTTGCGCCAAGCGAGCCTAGAAGCCGTGGCTGTCAAGGCCGCCGATACGCTACATAACTCCCGTTGCTTCGCCGAAGATCTGCGCCACGAGGGAGCTACGATGTGGCAACACTTCAATCGCGGGCCGGATGCTCAGATGGGCTATTACCTCCAAGTGCTCCAGATAGTGCAAAAGCGCCTGGGGCCTCATCCTCTCGCGGAGGAGTTAGCGGAAAGCCTGAACGATCTAGCCCAGGCCATACAGGAAACCGAACAGGGAGAGATATGAGTGAGAACGTTTTCCCTAAACTGCGCGCTATCGACGCTCGCCCTTTCCTGCACCAGGGACAGCAATCTATCCTGCTGCTCGACCCTCTGAAATTGAGCGATAAGCAGGTCATCATACCGCGTCAGTTGGCGCCCCTGTTGTCGCTCTGCGACGGCACGCGGGACCGTGATGAGCTGCGTGCCGCTCTCGCCGTCCGGTTCGGTATACGCATTGAGGCAGATGTGTTGCAAAAGGTACTCAATGCTTTCGACAACGCCTTGCTACTGGACAATGGACATTTTGCCCAGGCGCAGGAGCGTCTGCGAGATCAGTATCGCCAGGCCCCTTTTCGATCCCCAAGCCTTTCCGGTCGATCCTATCCCGCCGACCCCGACGAGTTGCGGCGCCTGCTGCAAAGTTATATGGACGGCGTGGAGGAAGAAACCGGGACGGGCGACTATCGCGGGTTGGTCAGCCCACACATAGACTACGCACGCGGCGGCGCGGTCTACGCCAGCGTCTGGAAGCGGGCGGCAGAGGCGGTGAGGGAAGCCGAGCTAATCGTGCTGCTGGGCACCGATCACTTCGGTGGACTGGGGAATCTGACGCTAACCCGCCAGAATTATGCCACGCCCTTTGGCCCCCTGCCGACCGAGCGGGATGTGGTAGACGCCTTGGCCCAAGCGATGGGTGTTGAGGAAGCCTTCGCCGAAGAGCTCCATCACCGCAGCGAGCACTCCATCGAGCTAGCGGCGGTTTGGCTGCAATTTATCCGCGAGGAGGAACCTTGCGACGTGGTGCCGATCCTGTGTGGTTCTTTCAGCCACTTCGTGAACGGTTGGGGTAACCCAGAGCAAGATCAGACGCTCGATGCTCTGCTAGATGCGCTCAAGCCGGTGCTGGAGGAGCGCCGAACCCTCGTCGTGGCGGCCGGCGATCTGGCGCATGTCGGCCCGGCCTTCGGCGGGCAACCGCAAGGGCTGATGGAACGTGGCTTATTACGGGCGGTCGATGATGAGATCATCGCGCAGATCTGCCGGGGCGACGCAGAGGGCTTCTATGCGGTGATCGAGCAGGATCGAGATCGGTACAACGTTTGTGGACTGCCTCCTATCTACGCGGCCCTGCGCTTGTTGGGCTCCTCTGAAGGCGAGTTGACGGCTTATGAGCTTTGCCCCGCCGATGAGCGGAACACTTCGCTGGTCTCAGTGTGCGGGATCGTGCTCGCCTGAGTGAGTGATTTTCCCCCTCACCCTACCCTCTCCCCACGAGGGGAAGCGATTTACCCTTATTCCCAGAGGGGACCCAGGTGGCACGCCCGCTTTGAGCCCCACGCAAAATCCAAAAGGGCCACAGGTCAAACGATCTCGGTGAACTGCTCGACGTACTCCAGCGACTGGTGGCGGAAGTAGGTGTTGTAGAGCTCGGCGT
>CAZDYW010000218.1:1297-5037 GCA_964509655.1 uncultured Anaerolineales bacterium | reverse complement strand
AAGGAGATCACAAAATGAAAGTTGAAGTCCAACATCGTCCAGCCTTCGCGCTGGCCATCGCCCGTCTGGCGCCCAACGAAACCATCCAGGTCGAGGCCGGCTCCATGGTCGGCATGTCGGCCGGCGTGACGGTGGAAACCAAGGCACGCGGCGGAATCCTGAAGAGCTTGGCTCGCTCCATGCTGGGCGGCGAGTCATTCTTCGTCAACTCCTACCGCGCACCGGGCCAGGGCGGCGAGATTATGCTCGCTCCCGCGCTGCCCGGCGACATCGTCGTGCGCCAGATGGAGGGCGAGACCTTGCTGGTGCAATCCGGCGCCTTCGTCGCCTCCAGCGACGACATCGACGTCAGCACCAAATGGGGCGGCGCCAAGACCTTCTTCGCCCGCGAGGGCTTGATCCTGCTCAAGGTCAGCGGCATCGGCTCCCTGATCCTCTCAAGTTACGGCGCCATCAACGAGATGGAGCTGGCGGCCGGGGAGAGCTACACCGTGGACACCGGTCACCTGGTCGCCTTCGACGAAGAGCTCGGTTTCGACGTGCGCCGCGTCGGCGGCCTCAAATCCACGCTCTTCAGCGGTGAGGGTTTGGTCGTTGACCTCACCGGGCCGGGCAAGTTCTGGATGCAAACCCGCAGCGAGGATGCTTTCCTCACCTGGCTGATTCCCAAGCTGCCCACTCAATCAAGCGATTAGGAGCCATGTGCAACGCACTTGCTGAAGTGCGTTGCACATAGCCAATGACGGAGTTAATGGCCTATGGATGTCGAAAATCTGCGCTGGTGGGGCTGGGGCACGCTTGATCAGAGCTATTCCCTGGAGGAAAGGCCCGCTTTCTGGCCCATGCTCCAGAAGTGGCTTGAGCTGCCCGATGAAAGACTGGAAGAGGAAACTCCTCCCATTTCCTGGGATGAAGTCGAACTGCGCCCGCAGCGCCTGGATGACCCGGTTCTCAGCTCGCTCCGCTCACTGCTGGGCGCGAAGGCGGTGCGCACAGATAAACGCGCTCGCGTCGAGCACGCCTATGGCAAATCCTACTGCGACCTGGTTCGCATCCGTACCGGTCACATTCCCCATCCGCCGGACGTCGTCGTCTACCCCACCGATCAAGGGCAGATCGCCGCGCTGCTGAGCTGGGCCGCGGAGCGCGATGTGGCCCTCATCCCCTTCGGGGGCGGGAGCTCCGTCCTGAGCGGGGTCGAGCCCACTTCTGGTGAGCGCCAAACGATCACCATCGACTTGGCCCGCCTGAACCGCGTGTTGGCGGTGGACCCAGTCTCTCGTACCGCCCGCATCCAGGCCGGCGCGCGTGGGCCAAGCATAGAGGAGCAGTTGAACGAGCGGGGATTCACGCTGGGCCATTTCCCCCAGTCCTTCGAATTCTCCACGCTGGGCGGATGGCTCGCCACCCGCGCCGCCGGTCAGAACTCCATCGGCTACGGCAAGATTGAGGATATGGCCCAGGCTGTGCGAGCGGTCACACCGGTCGGTATCGTCGAGACGAAGAATACACCCGCCACCGCCGCCGGCCCCAGCATCCGAGAGCAGTTCATCGGTTCCGAGGGCGCCTATGGCATCATCACCGAGGCCACGATGCGCATCCACCCTTTGCCAGCGGTGCAGGACTATCGCGGCATCCTCTTCCACAACCTGGAGGATGGAGTGGCTGCTTTTCGCACCATGATGCAGCATCCCGGCCTGTGCCCCTCCATCATCCGCCTCTCCGACGCCGCCGAGACAGCTGCCTACTCCGTCTTATCCCATGAACATCACGGACTGCGCCGGCTGACTGAGCAAGTGACCGAGTGGTACCTAGGGACGCGCGGCTATGACCTGACAACGGACAGTGTAATGATGTTGCTGGGCTTCGATGGCGAGGAGAAATGGGCCAAGGAGCAGTGGGATATAGCGATGCAAGTTTGCGGCGACCATCGCGGTTTTTCTCTCGGGCAGAGCGTGGGGCGCTCTTGGGTGCGCGACCGTTATGCCCAGCCATACCTGCGAGACACACTTCTCGACCACGGCGTCATGGTTGACACACTGGAGACGGCCACCACATGGTCGAACTTGATGCAACTTTATGAGAGTATGGTCAGCGCCCTTAAGGGAGCCATCGCTGCCAGCGGTGGCGGTCCCGGCTACGTGATGACCCATATCTCCCATGCCTATGAGACTGGGGCCTCTCTTTACTCGACTTTCCTGGGGCATCAGGTGGATGATCCAGACCCTTTAGCTAAGACGGCCCAGTGGCAAACGGTCAAACAAGCCGCTACAGATGCTATAATGGCTGCTGGCGGGACGCTGACTCATCACCACGGCATCGGGCGCGACCATGCCCCCTGGCTAGAGGAGGAAATCGGCCGAGTGGGCATGCGGTCACTGCGGGCGCTCAAGGAGACCCTCGATCCCGTTGGCATCATGAACCCCGGTATCCTCCTGCCCGCTTCGTAGGGCAACCTCGGGCGGCTACGTCGCCCAGGGGACCCCTACGAGCAAATCACCATGCGAAAACTCAAAGAGCAATTGCAGTTTACAAACCAAATTCATCATACACAGAAAGGTCGATTTGAACACTTCACAAACACAAAACTCGGAGCAACAAGCCAGTGATGCTTCATTCCAGACCGGGCGCGTGCTCACCATCAGCGCTGCGCACGGAGTTCACGACACCTATACCGCTTTCCTCCCCTCGCTGCTGCCGGTTTTCATCGCCAACTTCGCACTCTCCAAGACAAAGGCCGGCCTGCTGACCGTCTTCCTTCAGGCACCATCCTTACTCCAGCCCTTCATCGGCCACCTGGCCGACCGGCTCAGCCTGCGCTATCTGGTCATCCTGGCACCTGCGGTCACCGCCACCATGATGAGCCTGTTGGGCGTGGCGCCCGGTTACGCAGTGCTGGCCCTCTTCCTGATAATGGCCGGCCTCAGCTCCGCCGGATTGCACGCGGTGGGGCCGGTGATGGCGGGGCGTCTTTCGGGGCAGCGCCTGGGGCGGGGGATGGGCTTCTGGATGGTCGGCGGGGAACTGGGGCGCACGCTGGGGCCAATCGTGATCGTCAGTGCGCTCGAATTGCTGACACTAAGCGGCACACCGGGCTTGATGATCGCGGGGCTCGCGATGTCGGCTCTGCTCTTCTTCTTGCTTCGAGACGTGGCGGGCAGCGATCATAGCGAAGCAGTGGGACTCCCCTGGAGAGAGGCTTTGCGGAGTATGGGGCCGCTTCTGCTCCCCTTGAGCGGCGTCATCGTGGCACGCTCTTTTATGGTATCGGCGCTGACGACCTACTTGCCCACTTTCCTGAGCGAAGAGGGAGCGGGGCTCTTCTTTGCCGGGGCATCCCTTTCCCTGCTGGAAGGAGCAGGCGTGATCGGCGCATTGCTGGGCGGATCGCTGAGCGACCGTCTAGGACGCCGAGTGGTGCTTTTCGCCTCGATGTTGACAACGCCGCTCCTGATGTTTGCATTTCTGCTGCTCGATGGCTGGTTGCAAATCCCACTGCTGTTGTTGATGGGCCTTGCCGCCCTCTCCGTCGGGCCGGTCATCATGGCGCTGGTGCAAGAGAGCGCGCCCGAAAACCCGGCCTTGGCCAACGGAGCTTATATGGCGCTGAGCTTTCTGCTTCGCGCCGGGGTGATCGTGGTCCTGGGAGGGATCGGGGATCTGTTCAACCTGCGCGTGGCTTTCACCGCCAGCGCTGCCATCACGCTCTTGGGATTGCCCCTCATCCTGCTCCTGCCCAG
>CAZDYW010000218.1:0-1197 GCA_964509655.1 uncultured Anaerolineales bacterium | reverse complement strand
AGCGAGAGCTGTCGCGGCGGGCGGCGTCCATCGAGCAAGATGAAGGGCGCCGTCCGCTGCGCGACGATGCCAAGCTTGCTCAGGTTACTCAGATCACGCAGCTTACCTTGACGGCGGGCCTCTAGCACGCGCTCCGCGCCCTTCGGGCCGATGCCCGGCACGCGCAGCAGATCGCGCCGCTCGGCGGTGTTAAGCTCAATCGGAGCATGGGTCAGGTGCTGTTGCGCCCAAGCCAGCTTGGGGTCGGTGTCCAACGGCAAGTTGCCATCCGCGTTGAAGGGAAGCTCCTCAGCGGTGAAATCATAATGGGCGAAGGATCGCCCGCGCAGCAGAAAAGAGGCCTGATACAGCCGCTGCTCTCTTAGCGGCGAGGTCGGGGCGCGATTCTCCAGCGGAGTATCTCGCACCGGGGTGAAGGCCATAAAATAAGTTCGCGCCAGCCCAAACTCCCGGTACAAAAACTCGCTCGTGGTCAGAAGCTCCACGTCGCTCTCATCCCCGGCACCGACGACGAACTGCGTGGTGGAGCTGGGCCAGCGTCCGGGCATTCCCCGTCGAATCTCCTCAATCCAGCGCAGCCGCTGCAACAGCTCCTCGGTGAAGCTCTTGTGCGGCGCCAGGGCGCTCAAGCGCTCCGTGTTCGGTGCCTCTAGATTGACCGAGACCCGGTCGGCCAGGCGCATCGCCTCCAGCACTTGATCCCGCTCCGCGCCGGGCATGATCTTGAGGTGAATATAGCCGGGGAAATCGTAGCGGCGGCGCAGAATCTCGGCGGTGGCGATGAGCTTGTCCTCGGTGCGCGGGCCTCCGCCAGCGATACCGGAGCTGAGGAAGATGCCCTCAGCGATGCCTCTCTGATGCAGTTGCATAAACAGCCGCGCCAGCTCGTCCGGGGAGAAGGTGGCGCGGCGGAAATCCCGCCCCTGGCGGAAGGCGCAGTAATTGCAGTCCCGCTCGCAGGCGGAGGTGAGCAGCGTCTTGAGCAGCGCGATGCGCTTGCCGCCGGGCATCACGGCCCGATGAATGGCCCCCCTGAGATCATCGGCACAGTGCCCAGCCAGCGGTCGACGCGAGCCCACCATTTCCTCGGCCGGCTCGAAGCAAGTGGCCGGCCCCAGCAACTTGAGCTTCTCCACTGCATTCATACTGCTCTCCCTATAGGGATTCAGAAAGAAATAATTTACCATTCTGCTCGCT
>CAZDYW010000217.1:0-5084 GCA_964509655.1 uncultured Anaerolineales bacterium | reverse complement strand
CCTCAGCCCTCAATCTCCACCACTCGCGCCCCCAGAGCCAGATCGCGCCCAGGCCCAAAAGCACGGCGGCCAACTTGACCAGCCAGCCTAGCACGGGGACGGCGGTGACACCGACGAAAATCACCACACCCAGCAGCATCGGCCACCAGCGATGATCCTCGGCTGGTGACTTGAAGAGCCGGAAGATCAACTGGCCGACCAGCAAGCTGATGGCAATTGTGGTGACATAGCGCCAGAGTATGCTGAAGCTGAATCCCGCACTGCTGATGACGATGCCGCCCAGTGCTGCCAATCGACCGGCCAACTCACCCAGGGTCACGACGCCGAAGATGACGGCCAGCATAATGGTAGCAGTGATGAGCAACCCCATCACCACGCCGAAGGCCACGACGGAAACCGCGCCCCAACCCAAACTCGGCAGGGGCTCCTCCTCCACGGTGCGAGAGATCTTGCGTGTCCAATCGGGAACCAGCCACATCATCAACGCGCCGATCAGAAGGAAAGTGATCAAGCGGCGGAACTGGCGCAAGAACCAGCGCCCCACCATAAAGGCCAAAGATGGAGCTTTAGCCTCCGGCTTATCGGCGGGGACGTACTGCGTGAAATCGGTCTCGCCGCCGACCACACCGTCGGGCAGGTCGATTTTCGCGTTGGCGGTGTAATCCAGGTCGCCGCCGATGCTGGCGCTATCTTCAATCGTCAGACCGCCTGGGACTGCTGGCACGGTAGGAAGCGTGGGGGCAAAGGGGAATCCAGGCGGCAACTCCTCGCCGCGCTCCGTTCCGCCGACGTCTATTGTCACATCTCCGCCGATGGAGCCGGAAAGCCTGACGGCACCGCCGCCGATCTTGGCATTCCCACTCACTTCGCCAGCCAGCAAGGATTGATAACCGGCGTAGAGCAGATCGCCCCCAACCGTGGACTCGCTCTTGTGCTCCAGGCTGAATCCGGCGGCGATGAGATCATCTCCCACTTCGCCTGTGACAGCCAGCGCGTAGCCCGCGATACGAGCATCATCCTCCACCACACCGTTGATGACGACGCTCTGGCCCGCCGCGATCAGGTCACCCTCGACGGTGCCGTTGATCGTGATGGTACCGCCGAAAGCTACCAGGTCCCCCTCGATGACACCCTCCAGCCGAAACTCACCCGCGCCGACATAGAGGTCATCCTCGATTACCTCATCGGCCTCGATGACGACCACGTCACCGCCGCGTCCCTCGAAGGCCTGCACGCCAGGCACAACCATGACGCCTATCAACAAAATTAGAAGTGTAAGAAGTAAAAACTTTCGCGTCCATTCTTTTGTCATTATTTTCTCCCTTTCCTGGATATAAGCTTCACTGCTGATAATCGTTTTTTACTATCAAGTTCGGTAATTAGACCGCCGAAGCACTTCTACCTTGCTCGGTCTGGATCGCCAGATCCAGATCAAAAGCAGGCAAATTTTGGCTTGCTAAGCCGCTGGATCTGGCGATCCAGCGGAAGCGGGTGGGGGATGCTATTACCGATTTTGATGGTCAAAAATCATCATGCTCAACATAATTACGCATCAGACCGCGAAAAGTAGCAAAACCTCTAGAAGCGAGATCAGATGAGTAGCTCTTCCACCACGAGTTTAGTGGTAGTTTAAGTATACCAACCAAATGACACAATGCAAGAAGAATGGCAAACATGCCCACAATCCAGCACTTTTGAGAGACCAAGTTCGGGAGCAGGGGCGATCAAGTCGGAGGTGAAGCACTGTAAATGTATCTTGGAAAACGTGGGGATGATTCTGCGAGGATGCGGATCCGATAGGAGATTCAAATTTTACTTCATATGCCAATTTACAAGAACTCGTCTGGAGCGCCGTCATCTTGACTTCCAGGCATACTGGTAGGCATACTGCCAAGATGGCAGTGCTCCAGCATTCTGTGATTATTGACCCAGCAGGGGGTCGATCTGCTGCTCCTTTTCCCTCAAGAGCGATTCGGAAACCCCTAGCGAGGAGACCAGTTCATTGCTTACGCTGCGCAAATGCTCAGTGGCTCGTTGAGCCGCCAGATCGACGTTATGTGAAGTAACGGCCTCCACCAGCGCCTCGTGCTCCTGAAACTCCCGCTCCAAGCTAGCCCGCAGAAGATCAGGCTGACGAAGCAGGTCCTCATAAAGCATCCAATCCGGAAAGCGATTAAGCGCGATGCTGTATATGCGGGCCAGCAGTGGATTGCCACTGACCGAGGCGATAATGCGATGGATTTGTCTGTTAAGGCGCCGGTAAGCGGGCATGTCATCAGGGGCGAAGAGGTTCTCAGTTTTGCTCAGAACGGAGCGCAAAGTCGTCGATTGCTCCGCAGTGATGTTGTAAGCGGCCAGGCGGGCGACAGCCGCTTCAAGAAGCAATCTAACCATATAGGCATCGACTATTTCCTCCTCTGTGAAATGAGGTACTCTAACCCCTCGGTAAGGAATCCGCTGCGCCAGTCCCTCAGCGACCAACTGATCCAGCGCCTCGCGCACCGGGGTGGGGCTGACGCCCAGATCGCTCGCGATCTCCTCCTGTCGCAGCCACGTCCCCGGCGCATATTCCCCGGCCACAATGCGACCGTGAAGCAGATCGAAAATTTCGCTCTTCAAAGATTTCCTCTGCAGAGGCCCTTCGTCTTCCCCCAGAGCTTCCAAATACCCCATTGTCCGCTTTTCCCCCAACCTAGCAGAGCCAGAACCAATAAAGACTTTGACAGAGTTTACAGGATCAACAGGATTTGTTGCCTATAAATCTTGTAGATACTGTTAACCCTGTCAAAATAAATTTATCTTTAAGTTACTAACCGACCAGGCGTTTGCTGAGTTCCACAGCTCCGATTACATCCTCGGCATATCCGTCGGCGCCGATGGTATCGGCCCATTCCTGACTGATAGGCGCACCGCCAAGGATCACCTTGACCCGGTCGCGGATTCCGGCTTCCTCCAGCGCCTGGATCACATCACGCTGCGCCGTCATCGTGGTGGTGAGCAGAGCCGATAAACCCAAAAGATCGGCATCTGTCTCCTTGACCTTCTCCACGAAGACCTTTGCCGGCACGTCCACGCCCAGGTCGTGGACTCTGAACCCCTTGGCCGACATCATCGTCGCCACCAGCGATTTGCCGATCTCGTGAATGTCGCCCTCCACTGTGCCGATGACGAGCGTTCCGGGCACCTCCACGGCTTGCTGGCGGGCTACGAGCTCAGGCTCCAGGAGTACCATCGCCTGCTGCATAGCATTGGCCGCGATGACCATCTGGGGCAAGAAATACTCCCCATCCTGGAACTTCTGGCCCACGATGTCCATCCCGGTCACCAGGCCCTCGTTGATGATGGTCAGCGGTTCCATCCCCTCCTCCAACGCCTGGCGCGTCAGATCAACGGTCAAATCAGGATTGCAGGATACCAAAGCTTCGGTCAGTTCAGCTAAAAGTTCACTCATTATTTTCCCCTAAAATCAATCATGCCAAAAGAGGCCGGATGTCACATCCAGCTTGAGCTAGTTGAGTAGATAAAAGATCACAATCAATCTTCCGGCAGCGGTGGCAGTTCCTCCATGCCGAACTGCTGAGCGGTTTTGAGCGTGATGTCACGCAATTCGCGGCGCACATCATCCGAGATAAACGATTCCGGCGAAGCTTCATAGCCAGCCAGAAGCTCATCCACGCGGTCCTTGGCCCGCTCCCAGGTCGTCTTGGCGCCTTTTTTCTTCCATCCATCCAGGGAGCCACGGTCGATCACGCTGGAGGGAATGTACTGCTCCTCGCTGAACCATTTCAGCGTGTGCATCTGAGCCAAGTAGTCGGCGCGGTGACCCAGTTGGCGCATCAGTGTCAGGGCAATGGGCGTCTCGCGTGCCTGGACGCCCTCGATCAGCCGCTTCGCCAAACCGATGATCTCGGCGTCGATGACCAGCTTCTCGTAGCTCTGGCAGCTTTCAAAGTCCATCATACCGGCGCCAGAGACCATGTTGATACCGGCCAGGGCGGCCATAAAGGTCCCGCCGGCCGATTCCAGCCCGCACTGAGCGTCCACCACCTTGGCGTCGCTCATGCCGAGGTAAGCGTGCGTGGGCATGCCGAGCGCCTTGCCGATCTCCGCGTAGGAACAATCGATCATCCAGGTACCGACTGCGCCCATCGGCGTCGTGCCCTCGCGCATGTCGAAGGCCGCCGGTGAGCCGCCCCAGACGATGGGAGCGCCCTCATGGGCCAATTGGGAGATAGTCACACCGCTCAGGCACTCGGCCGTATGCTGCACCACCGCTCCGGCGATGGTGACCGGCGCCGTAGCCCCGGCCAGCGGCATGGAGACCAGTTGAGAGGGAATGGAGTAGCGCGCGCAGTCGATCATGTTCTGGCAGGTCAGATCGCTCCAGAGCAGCGGCGGCGAGGGGCAAACGTCGAAGATGGCAATCGGGCGGGCCGCTAACTCCTCCTCGCCCCCAGCGACAGCGACGAGCATATCCTTCATCGTCCACCAGGTATCCTTGCGGAAGGCGCCGGTGACGATGGGCTTGCGCATGTAATTCAGCGCCAGGTAGAGCCGGTACAAATCGCCGATCTCCTCCGGGACATCGGTGCAGATGAAGGCCGTACTCTGTGCGTCCAGCTGGGGCAGGGCCTCAACGAGTTTGACGAACTTGACGAAATCAGCTGTGACCGGGGCGCGTTGCTCCTGCGTCTCACGGTCAAGAACCGTGATGGCAGCCGAGCCGGGGTCGAAGTGAACGTCGTGACCGCCGTAGTGGACGACCGGCTCGCCCTTCAGGTCATACAGATAAAACTCGGATGGCGCCGTCTCCAGCGCCCGCCGGGCGATTTCCTCTGGGATGTAAGCGATCTGGGATTCAAAGTCCACCTTTGCCCCCGCATCGGCCAGCAATTCCAAGGCTTCTTGGTTGTGGACTCGCACGCCGGGGTCCATCAGTAGCTCAAACCCTTCGGCGATGATCTGCTCGACTAAATCTTCGCTGAGGAACTCCAAATAGGGTCGCATTTTTGAATACCTCCTTGAATTAGAGGGCAACCACGGGCGACACGTTGCCGAGGGATTGCCCCTACGAGGGCAACCAC
>CAZDYW010000216.1:3052-5090 GCA_964509655.1 uncultured Anaerolineales bacterium | reverse complement strand
GCGTCTATCTCGCCATTGGAGCGAGCGCGACGCTTGGCTTTCTCGCCCCGCGTCTGGCGCAGAATTTCATCCGCCCGGTCGGTCGAGAAGCGCTCGTCCCATTGGATGACCTGAACGGGAAGATGATGGGCCAAAGCCTCAGCATAACGCGCTGTCCGACGTGCCTGCGGTCCCTCCGTCCCATCAAGGCTGAGCGGCTGACCCACCACGACCAGTTTGACGTCGTGTTCCTCGACCAACGCGGCGACGGCGGCGCCATCTTCCTCGTCCGTGCCTCGCTCCAGTGTCCGCAAGGGACGGGCGATGACGCCCAGGGGATCGCTGATGGCGACTCCCACGTGACGCTCACCCACGTCCAGGGCCAATATCCGTCCTTCATCATTCATCATTCGCAAGTCCTAGATTGGTTCAATTTCCTATCCCTTAGGCAGCACCTTCACGCTGATGCGCAGAGGGAGGAAGGGCAACCGCTCCAGCCACTTCAGCCTTTGGGGCCAATCAGGCCAGATCGTGAACTGCGGCGGCTCGGCCAAGAGGAATTCCTCCCGCAAGCGCTCGGCGGCGGTAGGGGGACGTTGCCCACGAATGAGATCGACGGCATCCTCAGTGTCGAGCGCGGCGGCGGCATAGCCGTGAGCGGTGACAAAAAAGGTGAACCAGCCTGGGCCGATGTCCTCCTCCGCTACCTCACCCAAATCAAACCGGGCATCCACCAACCCATACTCCGCCGGTAGACGCCGCGCGAGAACATTGTAAGCGATTCCCTCGGCGCTATCGATATCCACCGCTTGCCCGCTCACCAAGAGACGCATATTGAGCCCCACCTTGTCGGCCTGCTCAGTGATGAAATGGGTGTAAGCCTTCTTGGGGACGGCCTCAACGCGCAGCGTCTGACGGGGCAGAAATTCGGTGGGCTCCAGCAAAGCGCCCATCTCGTCGTAAGCCTGATCGAGCAATTGCTGGGTCAAGAGCTCCCGCACGTGGTCATAGTCGGCCTGAGTGACCACACGCACTTCCTCCGGCTCGGCGCCGGTGGTGGGCTGGGGATTGATCACGCGCACCGCCGAACCCGCCACACCCTCCACCTGGTTGATCTGGTAAGCGCCGACGTTGCCCGTTCCCTTTTCCAACGCTCTGATCGGTGCTGTCACTTGCCCCCCGGCGGGGACGGTGACATCAGCGGTGGTGCGGAAGCGAAGGGGGTAGCTGGTAGAGGATGTGCGCACGACAGTGCCGGCCGGCACGACGTAATCTTGCGTCAGCAAACTGGTGAAAAGCACGCTGCCCTCGGCTTGACCGGCGGCGACGTCCATCCTCCCGGTCGTTTCGACCTCGGCATAGTTTTCGACCTCAACGCCGACCCGCCGCGAGGGGATGATTCCTCCCAATTCACCCTCGATCAGCGTCGGCTCCTCGGCCTCTGGGTCCACTGAGACCGGCACGATAGCGGTAAGGCTCTTCCCGGCCGGCACAATCGTAACTTTGGCTTGGGGGATGGCGATGTACGCGCTTCCGGCCAAGACTACAATCACTACTATAAAAGCGCTCAGACGAAAAGCCAGCTTGAGCCACTGGAGCCAGGATGGGCGGGGGCGCACGGGCCTTGGGCTGGGATCGACCTCAGCCTCCCACCAATGGCGTGGCGGTGGCTGGACCTTTTCCGGTGGGCGGGTACGCCACTTCGCGGCTCGTTCAGCCTCATCGACGCTGGGGAATGCCGGGAAACCGCAGCTCCGGGCCAACTGTCGCCGTTCGGGGTCTGGAGAGAGGAGGGCAATATCCAATTGTCGGCGCTCAGCCTCGCGCTGCAGGAGATCAAACTCCAGTTCGCGGGAGAGGAAAGAGATGTCCCAGGGCAACAGAAGCGCGACGCGCTCGCCCGCCAGCCCATCGAGATAATGCTGAATGGAGGCGAGATCATCCTGGACACTCAACTCTATAACGGGAAAAGAAACCGAGCTTTCCCCTGAGTGAAGCGGCAAAACCCGGTTTCTTTGCGGTTCACTGTGCGACCGCTTTACTTCATTCGTCATTCAGA
>CAZDYW010000216.1:0-2952 GCA_964509655.1 uncultured Anaerolineales bacterium | reverse complement strand
TTCCAACATCCCATCCACCTGCGCCAGCGCCTCGCCGAGCTTATCGGGATCACTGCCGCCACCTTCGGCCATCGTGGGACGACCGCCGCCACCGCCGCGCACCACACGCCCCACGCCGCGCACAATCTCCACCGCGTCCACGCCGCGCTCCACGAGATCGGGGGTGACGGAAGCGACGAAGGCCGGGCGCTCACCGATCACAGCTCCCAGGACGAAGACTCCGGAGCCGATTTGATCGCGCAGCCAATCGGTCATCTCACGCAACATCTCCACGTTCGGCGCATCCACCTGCGTGCTCAACAGCGATATTCCCGAAACCTCCTGTACTTGATCCAACAAGTTCTCGAAGGCACGCCGCGCCAGACGATGCTCCAGATGATCGATCTCTTTATGGGCATCGTGCAGTTCATCGAGCAACTCCTGGACCTTGTGATCCACCTCATCCGTGGGGACGCCTAGAACGGCTGCGGTACTCTGCAAAAGGTCACGCTGGTGCGCGACCAGGTCCACTGCCGCGTGCCCCGTCACCGCCTCTATGCGACGCACGCCGGAGCCCACGCTCTCCTGGGACACGATGTGGAAAGAGCCGATCACGCCCGTCTCGCTGACGTGAGTGCCGCCGCAAAGCTCGCGGCTGAAGGGCTGCTCCGACCCGCCGACGCGCAGGACACGCACCACGTCGCCATACTTCTCGCCGAAGAGCGCGATGACCCCCTCGTTCAGCGCTTCGTGGTATGATTTCTCCGTGCTGTCGACCCGGTAGTTGGACAGGATGGCATCGTTTACCATGTGGGTTATCGCTTCCACCTCTTCCGGCGTCAGCGGATCAGGATAGGTGAAATCGAAGCGGAGCCGCTCAGGCGCGACCAATGAGCCGGCCTGCTGCACGTGCTCACCCAGAACGCGCCGCAGAGCTTGTTGCAAGAGATGGGTCGCGGTGTGATTGCGGGCGATGTCCATCCGCCGCTCGACGTCCACGCTTGCCCGCGCATTGTCGCCCACTTGCGGCCGCCCGCGCCTGACCTCGCCGACGTGAATGATGAGCCCCGGCACAGGTTGGCGCATATCCTGCACATCGATCTCCCAACTCGGCTCTGCATCTCCAGACTGATGGGCGACGATTACGCCGTGGTCGGAGACCTGACCACCGGCCTCGACGTAGAAACAGGTCTTGGACAAGACGACCTCGACCTGCTCTCCCTCCTGGACCGCTTGGGTAGAAGTTCCATCACGCAGCAGCGCGACCACCTCCGCTTCGACATCCCAACTGGAATAGGGATCATGCGCGACGCCATCATCGCCCAGAAGGCCGCGCTCCTCCAGGTCTGTCAATACAGCTTGGTAGCGGGCCAAGACATCCTCATCGTGCATCTCGAATGCCTCGGCCTCGCGGGCACGCCGCCGCTGCTCCTCCAGCGCCTCCTGGTAGCCGGCCTCATCGACGGTGAAGCCCTCCTCCTCCGCAACATCGCGCGTGATCTCCAGGGGCAACCCGGAGGAATCATAAAGCCGAAAGGCCTCACGCCCCGGGACCTCCGTAACGCCTTTGGCCTCCAACTCCTCCATCAAGCCGCTCAGCCGCGACAGGCCCCGGTCGAGCGTGTGCAAGAAGCGATCTTCCTCCTGCGTGATAGTGTTCAGAATAAACGAGCGGCGACTTACCAGCTCGGGGAAATGGACGCCCATCTTTTCGATCACGACCTTGGCTACCTCGGCCAGGAACAGATCGTCGAAGCCGAGTTTGCGTCCGAAGCGGGCCGCGCGACGCAAAATCATGCGGAGCACATAGTTGCGACCGTCGTTGCCCGGCAGGACGCCGTCGCCGATGAGGAATGTGATGGCTCGCCCGTGATCGGCGATGACGCGGTAGGCGACGATGTTCTCCTCGACCTGCGCATCGGAATGGCCCACCATCTCCTGCACGCGCTCGATTATGGGCATAAAGAGGTCAGTCTGATAATTAGAGTAGACGCCCTGGAGCACGGCCAGCAGCCGCTCGAATCCGGCACCGGTGTCGATGTGCTTATCCGGCAGCGGCTCCAAACTGCCGTCGGCGAACTTGTTGTACTGGATGAAAACCAGGTTCCAGAGCTCGATGTATCGTCCACAGTCACCGTTGACCTGACAGACGTGGCCCGGCTCTCCCTGACGCTCACAGGCCTCCGGGCCCCGGTCATAGTGAATCTCGCTGCAAGGGCCGCAAGGGCCGGTATCGGCCATCTCCCAGAAATTATCCTTGCGCCCGCAATAGAGAATCTGCTCCGGGTTGATCTCCGTCTCCGAGAGCCAGAAACCCTTCGCCTCTTCATCGGTCTCCAATTCGCCCAATTCATCCTTGAAAACCGTGGCCCACATGCGCTCCTTGGATAATCCCCACTCCTCGGTGAGCAGTTCCCAGGCCCAAGCGATGGCTTCCTTTTTGTAGTAGTCACCGAACGACCAGTTGCCCAACATCTCGAAGAAGGTATGATGATAGGCATCCCGGCCCACGTCGTCCAAATCGTTGTGCTTGCCGGAAACGCGCATACATTTCTGCGTGTCGGCGGCGCGGGTGTAAGGTCGGGTGCCGGTGTTCAAGAAAACGTCCTTGAACTGGTTCATACCGGCGTTGGTGAAAAGAAGCGTGGGATCATCAACCGGCGCCAAACTGGCACTGGGCACGATTGTGTGACCCCGCTCGGCGAAAAAATCGAGAAAGCTCTGGCGCACCTCGGCGCTCGTCATTTTCTTCAATGGCATATTTTACTCCTCATAAATGGTATCAACGGTGAGTTATTGTAGTCGGAAGGAAAAAAACTGTCAACCAGTCTATCGGAAAGCGCTCTCATCAAATTTGTGGGTTAAACATCCCAAACCCGCTCTAAGGGGACGGCACGTCCGCTTTGTGTACCCCACTGATCTGAGTAGAGCCTCGGAAAGCGCATATAGAGCGTATGGGTCTCTAGGATGAGG
>CAZDYW010000215.1:0-5103 GCA_964509655.1 uncultured Anaerolineales bacterium | reverse complement strand
TCTCAAAACGGGGATCTGGCGATCCCCTTAGAGCACAAACTGATGGGAAACTTCCGCCGAGCTGTACTAGAGTGAGGGGGGGGGAAGCTGGCTGTGTTACTGAGTCTTCGCGGAGGCGCAGGGGTCGTAATCGGGGCCCAGGATGACGCGGAAGTCCACTGGGCTATCCTCGGCCGGCTGGGAGATGATATCTTCAGGGGTCCGGTTGTAAAGGCGCATCAATCGAGGGAGGGGTGAGCCTTTGGCCGTGGTGGTGTAGTCCACGATTTTAGTGCGCGGGTAAGTTCCATCGGCCGGCTGGACGTTTACGACGACCAATCCCTCCCAGCGCAGGCGCTCGGCCGCCACGTGGCCCAGCCCTTCGTAGGGCGTCCCGTTCCACACCTCCACGCGGAAGGCGCGCTGCTGCGCACGGGCGCTGGCCGGTGGCGCCAAAGCTTCCCTGACCAGACCTTCCAGAGCTTCGTAGTCGGGGACTAAGACATACCCCCCGTTGGGTGCCGTCCAGGATTCCACCACGCCGCGTCCCACAAAGCTGCTCTTCACGTCCGTCGTCTCCAGGCGGGAACCGACTGCCCCCAGATATAACATCTCGTCCAATCCCAGATCGGTGGAAATAGTTTCCTGCACCACATTCCATAAGCCCGGTATCTTGGGGATGATGTCCAGCGACATCACTTGCTGGTATAACCCGCGTAGCACCTGTTGCTGGCGCCGGTGGCGGTCGAAGTCGCTGGTGCTCCAGCGGGAGCGGGCATACCAGAGAGCGTTTTGTCCATCCAGGCGATGGATGCCTGGCAGCAGGTCTATATCAACTGTGCTCTCTTCAGGGTCGGAGGGGTCGGGGAATGTATCGTGGAGGGGGCACTCGACTGCCACCTCTACGCCGCCTAGCTCGTCCACGATTTTGATGAAGCTATCGAAGCCCACGCGGGCGTGATAATGAATGCGTATCCCGAAGTTGTACTCAATGGTCGCTCTCATCAAGCCTGGTCCGCCGCCGGGATAGCCGTTTTTCGCACCGCGACTGAAGGCGGTGTTGATCTTGTCGAAGCCGTGGCTCGGTATCCAGGCATAGAAATCGCGGGGTATGGAGAGCAGTGTCACCGCGGGTAATTCCGTGTTGATGCTGGCGACGATGATGGTATCGGTGCGCCCAATGCTTTTGACTGTTTCTTGATCGGAGCCCAGCAGCAGAATGTTTATCACCTGGGACGACTGCTTTATGATAGGCATCGGCGATGGGATAGGCATCGGCTGGGATATGGAGCTGGTGCTCGTCAATATCACGGGTGGATTAGGAAGGGCGACCGGTGGGCGCGGTGTTGGTGTGGGAGTGGGTGTCGGTGTGTTAGTGGGTGATGGTGTGACTGTCGGCGTCGGCGACGGCGTGGAGGTGGGGGTAGATGTGGGAGTCGGCGTTGCGGTAGGCGTATGGGTCGCTGTGGGCAAAGCGGTGGAAGTCACTGTAGCGAGGGACTTGGCGACGCCGGGTGCGGTTGTGACAGCCCATCGGCTGATCACAGCGACCATTACCAAGATGAGAACGAGGGTCAATCCCTCTAGCAATTTACCTAAAGAACTTGAATTTTGCATATACTCTGTGTTTCTCTCCTCTGCAAGCAAGAAGGCATTATACCACAGAAACTATACGCTGCCAGAATTTCGTGATTGTAGCCGCAGCCCCTCGTCTCGGCAAAGCCGCCGAAATATGATCAAGGAGTGGGTGACGCCGTGGGTGTGGGCGTCGGTGTGGCGGTGGAAATGGATGTAGCGGTGGGAGATGGGGTGGCCGTGGGTGTGGAGGTAGCCTCTGCCGTCACTGTCCAGGTGGCTTGAGGGCTGGCGGTGGGGGTATCGGTCGGCGTGGATGTGACGGCACTTGTTGGCGTTTCAGGTGGCGCGATGGTCGGGGTGATCGTGGCGGAGGGCGTCGGCGTCACCGTCGATGTGGGCCCCGAAGTGGGCATCGGTGAGCTGGTGGGCGTGGCTGCGGGCGTGAGAGTGTGCGTCGGGCTGGGGATGGGGAGCGGTGTTGTCGTAGGAGATGGCCAGGGCGTGAACGTGGGAGGTGTGAAGGGTAAATAAATCACGTCCCCGGTGTAAAGGGTGTAATCCCGCATACAGTTGGCGTGACGTATCACGTCGATGCTCACTCCAACGCGCCGCGAGAGAGAATAGAGCGTATCGCCGCGCTGCACAGTGTAGAAAACCCATCCTCCAGGAGGGCCGCAGCGAGGCGTTGCGGTGGGGCTGGCCTGAGGTGTGGGCGGGAGATAGATGCGCTGCCCGACTTTCAGTGTCGGCGTGTCCAGGCAGTTGGCCCGCATCAGGGCTGATTTTGCGATACCCGCTTGCCATGCCAGTTGGACGAGCGTATCTCCGCGCTGAACTTCGTAGGCCGACCATCCTGCCGGTGGAGGGCAAGCGGGGATCAGCGCGTTCGACGCGGTGGGGGTTTGGGGTGATGGGCGTGTGGGTGTATGGGCGTGTGGTGGAGTGGGGGTGCGGGCCGGTGTGGGCGAGAGCGTCGGAAATAACACCGTCGGCGAGGGGCGCTGATCTATGACCGGCGTGGGTGAGGGTGGCTGTTGAGCCATATCGGCATAGCTCAGGAGAAAGCCGCCTAAAACGGCCCCCACGCTGATCATGGTGAAAATGAGCCCTATAAGCAACTGCTTCACGCCAGACAGCCGTTCCATCATAAATCTCAGTCTTAGATCGGCAGGATAAAGTTGAAGGTACTGCCCGCTCCGGTCTCGCTCTCCACCCAGATGCGTCCCTGATTCGCTTCCACCAGCGCCTTGACGAGCGCCATGTCGGTTCCGTCAGCCAGCCCGGCGATGGGATGCGCCTTATCCCCGTCATACCCCGCGTCCCAAAGGGGGCGTCGGAAAACTCGCGGTTGATCTTCCGGTGCGATGCCGCCCCCCGTATCGGTCACGGATACGAGCACGTAAGCCGGCTTCTCCACTAATTGCTCCTCATGTTCTTCCAGATGTGCGGTGACCGTGACATCCGTCCCCGCCTGGGAGCAGCGACAGGCGTTGGAAAGGAGCTGGCGAAGGATGCGGCGGAAGCTGCTTTCATCCACGCGAGCTGGTGGCAAGTCGGATGGCAGATTGATCTGTAAGGTCACATCGTTCGCGCTGCAAAGGTCGGTGAGTGTCATAGCCATTTCCCCGATGAGGGTGGTTACATTGACAGGTTCTGGCGAGAGTGAGGCCCGTTCAGTTTCCACTGTGATTATTTGAACTAAATCGCCGAGTATTCTTCCCAGCCGCTCGACGTTGGCCTTGATCCGGAGCACATCATCGTCCATGTCTTTCGGGGTTTCCTCCAGCAGGGCGTTTGTGACTTCGACGATGGCCTTCATCGGGGCGCGGAGTTCACGCAGCAGCGAGGGGATGACCTCGTCGTAGATGGTATCCTGATGGGCGGCCATCTGTCTTGCGCCGGTTCGCTGAGTGTGCTCTAGCTGCTCTTCCAGATCGGCCTTAGCGCGGGCGATTTGCTCCGCACGAGCTTTCCATTCAGCCAGCTCTTTCTGCAAGGCTTCACGCGCGTCGCTCAGCTCCCGTATCTCTTCCTGCCAGATAATATCAGACTCGGGGGCGCGAGTTTTCTGTTCGGCTATCTCCTTCTCCCGCAAGCGCAGCTTCGTGGAGAGTTCATCGCGCCTTTCCCGCTGATGCTCAAGTTCGCTCTCCAGAGAAGCCACTTGTTGGGCCAAGCGGCGTGCCTCCCAGATGGCCCTTTTTAACTTGGCGCTGAGTTCTGTTTCCTCTTTCTCTTTTGATCCAGCGGATTCGAGGGCTTGTTCTCTTCGCTGGACTTCGAGCAATGCGTCCAAGATCGGCGCACTCATCGCCCGCGCGATCTGCCCATCCCGCGCTGACCACGAGCGATGGGAGACCGGGGTGCCGATCAAGACCAATCCCAGCAGGTATTCTCCCTCGTTTAGGGGATGCACCAGAAGCGGGCCGGGTTGTTCGAATCCCAGGCCACGGTATAAGTCGGTCAGGTCAGAGATTTCTTTCGAATCTGTCACGCTCTCTGTGCGCTTGTTCCAGATGGCTTCCGCCAATGCGGGATGATGGGAGATGTACACGCTTGGCTCTTGGGAGGCCAGCACCGCGCTGGTCGGCGGGGATAGGGCCGCGATGCGTATTTCCTCAACGTCTTGGGATAGGGAAGGCTGAACTGTTTCATTCTTCTCGCTGACCGGCACGCCGACGGCGACCATATCGGCGCCCAGTGCGCGGGCGATGGAAGATGCAGCCAATCCCAGCGCAGCTTCTACGTCGTGGCCGGATTCGATGCGACGGGCGGCCTTGAGTACGCCAACTACTCCCAGCGTGGCGTCTTCGTCGGCGGCGATGGATAGCGCGTGTAATGCACGGCGGTAGACGAGGCTGGATAACAATGGCAATGCCGCCAGATTAGTCATACGCACCCAACCGGCGATGTCGGATTCGACGACGGGGCCCAATAAGGAGAAGGCGAGTTGGGCTGCGTGCCCGGCGAGCCAGAGGCCGAACAGGCACGTGAGCAAGCCCCAATCGACCGTGCGCCAGAGGAGAGTGGCGGCCAGGGCTAAGATGAGGAAGGCTAATGTCGAGGCCTCCCACACATTCCCTTGCCAGAAGCTATTGTAGGAGATCCCGCTGGCTTCGGCGGTGGGCCAGAGTATCGCGAACCCCGCGTAGATTAGCACAGCGATCAGGAGAATGGCGACGAGGAGCAAGGTGCTTAACCGTTGATTCCGCTCCGCGATGGGCAGGAACGTCCAAGCGACCAATGGCAGCGTAGCGAAGTCGAGCAGGCGCTCCAGCGGAGGTAACACAATGCTCGGCTTGAGCACACCGACGAAGCCAAGTGCAGCCACGAACATCAGCACCAGGCGCGTCAGGAACAAGACACCGCCCATTATCAACATCCGCATAGCAGCCGGATCGTGCCGGTGACGATACCAATGCCCAAAAGAAACAGCCAGAATGAGCTGGATGGCAAACAGAGTCACCAAGTGGTAGACGAGGCTACCGGGCAAAGCGGTGATAAAATCAACAAGTTCTATCGGAAGTGTCATAGTGAGTAGAGAAT
>CAZDYW010000214.1:0-5109 GCA_964509655.1 uncultured Anaerolineales bacterium | reverse complement strand
GGTGAGCAACATCGGCCCTATATGGTCCACCGGGCGTTGCTGGGCAGCATCGAGAGATTCTTCGGCATCCTGGTGGAGCATTACGCCGGGGCCTTCCCGGTGTGGCTCAGCCCAGTGCAAGCAGTGCTGATTCCCATCGTAGACCGGCACGTCGAGTATGCCGATGCGGTGGCGGAACGGCTGCGCGCGGCCGGACTGCGCGTCGAGGTGGATGACTCCAACGATCGTATGCGGGCCAAGATCCGCAACGCACAGGTGGAGAAGGTGCCCTATATGCTGATCGTCGGCGACCGTGAGATCGAAGCGGAGCAGGTCAACTTGCGTCTCCGCAACGAGGAGGTCAAAGGCGCTATGTCCATCGACGAGTTCATCGCGCTGGCACAAGAGGCGATAGAGGAAAAGCGCGAGTTGTAGGGCTTAATGTGTGTGAGTGGGGATATAAGCTGCCCCCTCACACACAGCATCTTTTTTAGGTTTGAGTTGACACCTTCCCTCAGTTGTGCTATCATAATGTGCAAGTTGTATTATCCCCTATACATTAATGTTCTAGAAAAACGGAGGAGGTAAACCTAATTAGCACGAAATCATATCGCGTTAATCGACAGATTCGCATTTCCCCAGTACGGCTTATCGATGCCGATGGCGAAAATCGGGGAGTTGTGCCCCTTGAGGAGGCCAAGAACGCAGCCATTTCCACCGGGCTGGACCTGGTGGAGGTAGCGCCTAATGCTAGGCCACCCGTTGTCCGTGTTATGGACTATGGTAAGTTCAAGTATGAGCAGGAAAAACGAGCTCAGGAGGCACGCAAGGCTCAAAAGCAAGTTGAGGTCAAGGAGATTCGCCTGCGTCCCAAGACCGCCGATCACCATCGCGATTTTAAGATGCGGCGTGCCAGGGGATGGCTGGAAGATGGGATGAAAGTCAAGGTGCGTATCCGCTTCCGAGGACGCGAGATAACTTATCCCGAGATCGGCCGAAATCAGTTAAGGGAGATCGCCGAAGAACTTTCAGACGTAGCGGAAGTAGAACAGAGACCCAGTCTGGACAGATATTCTATGCTGATGGTTTTGGCTCCCAGGAGAGATTAGGGTTGAGTGCTAAGGTAAGTTAGAATTGAGTTCAAGGATTGAAGTTGAGGATTTCAAAGGAGTAACCAAGCAGTGAGAGTTAAAGGTGGAGGAAGTAAACGAAAACGGCACAAGAAAGTTCTTCGGGAGACCAAAGGATATTGGGGAACCCGGAGCAAACTTTTCCGCCGGGCCAACGAAGCATGGCTGAAGTCACAGTGGTATGCTTACCGAGATCGGCGGCAGCGACGCCGAGATTTGCGAAGGCTATGGATCACGCGCATAAATGCGGCCTCCCGCTTGAACGGAATGCCTTATAGTCGCTTCATATATGGCCTAAAGCAAGCCAACGTGGAATTGGACCGCAAGGTTTTGGCCGACATCGCAGTGCGAGATGAGGATACATTCGCCCAGATCGTTGAGGTCGCCAAAGACGCAGTAGCCTAAACTGGACAGGCCTGAACCCAAGGTGATTTCAGATTACCAAATTCTTTCTCGACACACAAGAATTTTGTCGGTTAGGCCGTAATTGCGCAATCGCCGTACCCAATAGGCCCATTTGGAGAAGAACGAAGGAGCCCCAAAAGGCTCCTTTTTTGCTTACTTGGGATACATCTATCAAGAACGTTGAGGTAATTCATGGATGGCAAACAGGAGATAATCAAGGTTCTCCTCATTGAGGATAACGACACAGAGGCAACTATGATCAACGAAATGTTGGTCAATGCCAAAAGAGCCACTTTCGATATGGAGCATTCCGGCTGGCTCGAGGGAGGCCTAGAATGGTTGAGCGAGCATAACCCAGATGTCATCTTGCTCGATTTGATGCTACCGGATAGCCAAGGGATAGAGACGTTCAGCAAGGTTTACGAACAAGCGCCATCGATTCCTATCATCGTGATGAGTGGACTGGACGACGAAGGGCTGGCCGTCGATGCAGTGCGCGAGGGTGCACAGGATTATCTGGTAAAGGGAGATGTGGACGGCAAGTTGTTGGCTCGCTCCATACGCTACGCCATCGAACGTAAACAGGCCGAGGAAGAACTAAAGTTCAGCCGTGACTACTACCGAGCCATCATCAACGGACTACATGACCAAGTGCTGGTCATCGATCGCGACTACTGCATTACTGATGCTAACGCCATCTTCTTGGAGGAAGAGAATCTCTCGCGGGAGGAGATCATTGGGAAACCCTATCAAGAAGTGAGACAACAGTACAGCAACACTCAAGACAGCCCCGAAGGCACATCCATTGCACAAGGGGTATGGGAAACGGGCCAGCCCCTACGTACCACTCAAACCTCCACCTCACCGGATGGGATGCTCCAATGGCTCGATGTCGCCGCATCCCCACTCCGCAACGCACAAGGTCAAATCACCAACGTGGTCACAGCCTACCGCGACGTGACCTTCGAGCGCCGGCTGGAGAATCGCCTGGAAGGGGTGCACATCCTGGGACGCGCCCTTGTACTCACAAATGATAGACGACAGATAGTCCAAGTGGCGATGGATGCCGCACGTCTCCTGTCACAGATTCCCAAGTGTGAGTTATGGCTATTGGACCGCGAGGGTAAGACAGTTACCCACTGGGAACATGTGCAGGAGACCTACGTTGTAGAAAGAGATACCTTCCACCTGGATGACGCAGATAATCCCATACTCATTGCACTCCAAAGCGATGAGCCCATCTACGTACCCGACACACTTGAGGACACGCCTTGCATCAAAACCCACCCAGAGACCCGCTCGATATTATGTTTCCCCCTCAAGATAAAGGAAAAACGGCTGGGTGTCCTGAGCGCTCAAAGCGACAAGCCTAACGCTTTTGATGTGATCGACCAACGCCTGCTCGCCACATTGGCCGATTACACCGCCCTGGCCCTAGAGAACGCCTACCTTTACGAAGAGACGAACAAACACTTGGCAGAAACACGCGCGCTGCAGGAGGTAATGCTGGCCTCAGCCTCCACTCTTGATTTCGATAAGGTTCTTGAGCGAACCATCGAAGCAATCAACGAGGTTTTGGAAATCGAGCACCTTGGCTTTGTACTGCCCGAAGAGGATGAATTGATCATCCACTCCTCCCTTATCACCTCCGCCACTATACCCGACGATGAGGCTCGCTTTCCCATCGAAAATAGCTTGACCGGACAGGTATATACCACAGGAAAATCAGCGCTGGTCTCCGACACCAGAGAAGCCCCCAATTATTTCGCATTCATACCCGACGTACACTCGGAGCTCGCGGTGCCAATAAAAGTTGGAGGGCACATCGTGGCCATATTGAATGCCGAAAGCTCCCAACCAGCCGCCTTCAGCAAGGAAGACCTGCGTTTGTTCGAAGCCATAGCCGCCCAGTTGAGTATCGTACTGCACAACGTCGAACTGTACGAAGCAGAGCGAGAGCAACGCAAACTGGTGGAACAATCACAAGCCCAGTTGGTGCAAAGCGCCAAGTTGGCCGCTACCGGACGCATGGCCGCTTCCTTGGCCCATGAGATCAATAACCCGCTCCAGGCCATCCACAACAGCTTGCAGATTATGCTCTCCTTCCCCCTCAAACCCGATGAACAAAATGAGTACCTGGAGATGGCCGATGAAGAGGTGGAGCGCCTGATCAAGATGGTGGGTCGGATGCTGGACTTCGCCCGTCGCCCAGAACGGGAATTGAGGCCCACAAGTCTGAACGCGGTCATCGAAAAAACACTGGCCCTTTCCAACAAGTACCTCCAACATCGCCACGTGACCTTACGGAAAGATTTATCCCCTGATCTACCCCCTGTGCTCGCGACGCCAGGTGAGCTGGGGCAGGTTTTTCTCAATCTAGTGCTCAACGCAGTGGACGCGATGCCCGAAGGCGGAGAGCTGCGCGTGTCGAGCCAGTGGGCTGAAAATGGGCAACTGGCGGTAAAGTTCGCCGATAATGGATGCGGTATTCCGCCCGAGTACCGCGACCGCATTTTTGACCCCTTCTTTTCCACCAAGGAGGATAGCACTGGATTGGGCCTCTCTATCAGCTACAATGTAATAAAGCGACATAAAGGTGAAATCACCATCGAAAGCAAGGTGGGGAAAGGAACGACTTTCACGGTATGGCTGCCAATGGCCTGAAAACACGAAAGCAGATGATACAGCCGCAAACGGATTCCAAACTCAAAGCTGCTTTTCCCGATGCGCGCATTCTCGTCGTAGATGACGAGCGGTCGATGCGCCGCACTTTGACCGACACTTTCCAGCGTATGGGGTATCAAACTCAAAGCGCCTCATCCGGTCAGCAAGCGCTGGAGTACCTCGCTGACCGACACTTCGATCTGGTGATCCTCGATCTAAAAATGCCGGGCATGAGCGGCACCGAGGTTCTGGAGCAAGGCCATTCTCTGTCACCCGACACCGTTTTCATCATCCTGACTGCCCACGGCACGCTTGATTCGGCCATCTCCGGTATCCGACACGGGGCCTTCGATTACTTGCTCAAGCCCAGTCCGGTAAAAGAGATCATCGATGCCGTAGAAGCTGGCCTGTCCCATCAGAAGCAAATGACACAAAGTGAAGACCCAATAACTATGCTGGAACAGGCACTGACCAACCTCAAGGCCTCAAGGAAACAGCCTGATACTCCGCCCGCCACCGACCGGTTCTTGCAAGCCGCCGACATCACAGTGGATATCCATAAACATCTCGTCGTCGTGCACGGCCAGCAGATCGACCTGACACCAACGGAGTTCGATCTTCTGATCTACTTCATGCGCCATCCCAATCGGGTAATCTCCTGTCGCGAGATAGTAGCCGGTACAAGGGACAAAGAATTGAACGAACAGGATGCAAGCCTCCTCATCCGTACTCACATCCATCGGCTCCGACAGAAGATAGAACCAGACCCTTCTAATCCATCTCTCCTGCGCACCGTGCGCGGCCGAGGTTACATATTCGCCACTGAGTCTAACCTCCCCTAAATCCCTTTTGGGTAACAGACCCGACCTACTTTCGCGAGCTAGTTCCTACCCCGTCCTTCGAGTGGGGCTCAGATTAGGCAATCCGAAAC
>CAZDYW010000213.1:0-5118 GCA_964509655.1 uncultured Anaerolineales bacterium | reverse complement strand
TGAGGTTAAGGCTAAGGCTCAACCTTAACCCTCAACCTTAACCCTTAACCTTAACTCTGTTGTGCGCGGTAGTATTTGATGAAGTTCATGGCGAAGTCGTCACGGCCCAGGAGCACGTCTACTGCCAGGAAGGTGTATTTCATCTCGGCGGCGTCGACAATGGGCACATTGACGCCCTTGCTGATCGCTATTGGCAAGAAGGCTTTGTTTAGCACATCGCGTGCTGGCAAACCGAAGGAGACATTGCTGGCGCCGAGCGTCATATTGACGCCCAGTTCCTCTCGGACCAGATCGATGGAATCGAGCGTGACCACGGCAGCCTTCGGATCGGCACCGACCGTCAGGGCCAGGCAGTCGATCACGACGTCCTCGCGGGGGATGCCCAGATCCTCGGCCCGGCTGACGATCTTTTGCGCGATTTCGAGGCGCTTCCGGGGATCGTTCGAGATGCCATCGTCGTCCATCGTGAGCCCGATGACTGCTGCGCCATATTCGGCAACCAGGGGCAGGACACGATTCAAGTTCTTCTCCTCGCCATTGACCGAGTTGACCAGAGCTTTCCCCTCATATATCTTGAGCGCCTCTTCGAGAGCATCGTGGTCTGGAGTGTCGATGGCGACAGGGCCGTCATACACTTCCTGCACGAGCTGCACGGCCCGGGGTAATACCTCCACCTGCTCCACGCCGGCAGCGCCGACGTTCACGTCGATGATGTCGGCACCGTCCTCCACCTGCTGGAGTGCGTCGCCCTGGACGACCTCGATCTCTCCCTCGGTTAGCTTCCTGGCCAAAACCTTGCGACCGGTAGGATTGATGCGTTCACCAATAATTCTCGTTGGATGTTCGGGGCTGATAACGACTTCAAAACCCTTTCCAGATACGATAGTTTCCATTTTTTACTCCTTGTTATCTTTTGTACTGATTATGTAAGCTTATCTTATGTGGATTGCGCAAAGCTGATCAGTCTTCATTTCGAGATCACCTGTACTTCGTCAGCTTGCAGCTCCACGCGGCGGTCATCGATTCTGACGATGACCGCTTGCTTCAAAGGTAGAAGATCAACTACTTTGCCCTCGCCGTAAGGTGTCCGCACGTACTTCTTGCGGCGCGGCAGTGAACGACATGCCTTTATGTACTGTTCGTACTCGTAGGACAAGCAACATCGCAACCGCTCACACATACCGGTAATGGCTGAGGGATGAAGCGAGACGCCTTGCTTCTTGGCCATTTTGATGGAGATAGAGCTGAACTCCGGGAGGAAGCGCGAACAACAACGTGGTTCCCCGCATGCGCCATAACCATTTAGCAGTTTCGCTTGATCACGTGGACCGATTTGCAGTAGCTCCACTTCGATCTCTGCGCCGGATGATGCTCCGGTGCGTTGTATAGCGGCCACTGAATCCAAATCTGAATCGAGAACGGAGGGGATTAGGCGGCACAGGCGTTGTTCCAATACACTCAGGTTCAAGGATTTCTCCTCGCTACCGTACAACAGTGTCAGTCGCTGCCCATCAAATGTGAACTCGGCGACTACGATCTTGATCGGTAAGCCAGAAGCTTCTGCTTCCTCCTGTGCAAGTGCCATGATTTGCTCTTCTTTCTCTTGCCAGCATTGACGCAGGGCTAAATCCCTCCCTGTGGCCCGTCTCTTCACTTCTTTGAGCCCCCTGATATCTTCGTCATCGTATAAAGGACGCACACTGACTACTTCTCCCAGTTGTTGACCTCGCACTGTATCGACCAGGGCGAAATCACCGGGGCGCAGATCATCGACGTTGCTTGCTTCGAAGTGGTATATCTTGCCCGTGGGCTGGAAGCGTACTCCAGCAATGGTAGGACAATCTGGCTCCGCGGAAGGGGGCCGAAGTTGCTCTGTTTGCTCTTTGTCTTCTGCCGACATTACCGACTTCACCTACTTCTGCTTTTCCTCAGCATTCTCCAGCCGGGTTGTTTGTAAGAGGATGTTTTCATAGTCTGGGGTATCACTCTGCCTCGTAATCGGAAGGATGTATTTCGGCATCGTGAGATTGCGGGCTAGAGAGCTTCTCCAGATCCCAGAGCAGTTCATCATACCGCTCGTAGGAGGATGCCTCATAGTCGTGACTCATCTTGATGGCATCGAAGGGGCAGAACTCCGCGCACAAACCACAAGACATGCAGATGCTGACGTCGACGTGGAATGAAGAGGGCTCGCGCTGAGGCCTTCCCGTCTCCGGGTCCCTCCCACGTTCGATCCAGATGCACTGTGGGGGACAAGTGCGAGCGCAGATGCCACATGCAGTGCAGCGCGACTCCCCCGTCTCAGCATCAATCACGTGAAAAGGGAAGGAGCGGAAGTTCTCCGGCATCGGTATTTGCTCTTTGGGGTACTGTACGGTGAAAACACCTCGCCCGCTAGGGCTTTGCCGCTCCGGCAGAACTTCGGGGGTGTATCGCCGCCCAAAATAGCGGATGTCGTCCAGATACGTAACCACGAAACGTCTCAGCGTGACGCTAAGCGATTTGAGTATGCCTATTCCATACATTAGCGGTCCACCTCACCCAGTGTGATGTCGATGCTGCCTAGGATAGACATCACGTCGGCCAACTTGTTTCCACGACATAATTCACCTAGCACGCCAAGGTTGACGAAACTAGGTGTGCGAATGTGATAACGATAAGGATTGCTTCCGCCATCCGAGACCAGGTAGAAGCCTAACTCTCCTTTGGGATGCTCCACGCGGCCATAAGCCTCTCCCTCCGGTAATCGGAGATTGGCGAGCTTTTTCTTGTTCCCGGCCAGGATGGGCCCATCCGGCAACCCCTCCAGGGCCTGGCGGAGGATGCGCAGTGATTGTCGCATCTCACCGAAGCGCACCATCACGCGGTCGAACACGTCCGCGTTGTTGCCCACCACCACGTCCCAGTCGAAGGCGTCATAGATGGAGTAAGGCTCCGCGCGGCGGATGTCGTAAGGCACCCCAGAGCCGCGCAGCAGCGGGCCAGTGCATCCATAGGCCACTGCCACTTCCGGCGGCAAAACGCCGATGCCCTCCGTGCGAGCGCGGAAGACCTCGTTATCCACCACGAATGTTTCCAGTTCGTCCACGCGGCGCGGCAGACGATCGAAGACCATCTCCTTCGCCATAGGGAGGAACTCATCGGGCAGGTCGCGGGCCACACCGCCGAAGCGGAAGTAGTTGCACATCATCCGCGAACCAGAGGTCATCTCGAACAGGTCGATGATTAGCTCGCGCTCCTCCAGCGCGTAGAGCATACCGGTGAAGTAGATGCCGAGATCGTTGCAGAGGAAGCCGACGGAGACCATGTGATTCATCACGCGGGTCAGCTCGCCCATGATGACGCGGAGATACTCCGCTCGCTCCGGCACTTCCACATCCATCAACTTCTCCACCGCCACGGCGTAGCCGAAGTTGTTGTACATCGAAGTGATGTAATCCAGCCGGTCGGTGAAGGGCATATTGCCAAGCCATGCGTTGCGCTCGCCGATCTTCTCATGATTGCGGTGCAAGTAGCCCAGCACGGGTTCCAAGGCTTGAACGGTCTCGCCCTCCATACAAGCTACCATGCGCAGAACGCCGTGAGTGCTGGGATGCTGGGGGCCGATGTTGATCACAATCCGCTCGGTGCGCGTTTTCTCGGTCTCGGCGGCAGCGACCGTCTCCATCGGTGCATAAACGGCTTGCTCGGCTTTCGATTCCCAATCCTCCGGCACCTTTAGCGTCTCGCCCTCTACCCAATCCTCTGGATATTGGAGATTGCGGCCGAAAGTCGTCCCCTCTTCGGCCCATACCGGATCGCCCTTGGGATAGCGACTGCGGAATGGCTTCTGATCGGATTCGTAGTATGGCTCGTGCCAATCCTTGCGCAGGGGATGGCCTTCGAAGCCCTCCCAGAGCAGGATACGGCGTGGGTCAGGATGGCCCTCGAATTTGATGCCCATCAAGTCCCATGCCTCTCGTTCCTGGAAATTGGCCGAGGGCCACACGCTCACCAGCGAGGGCACGACCGGATCATCGCGGTCGGCATGGACGTGGAGGGAAAGCGGGCCTCCCTGGGAGCGGAAGAGGGTATAGACCGCCTCGAAGCGGGCCGGGGTATCCTCCGTGGCTTCAGGATAATCGACCCCTGTGACGCAGGAGAGATAGGCGTAATCCATCTCATCCCGCAGGAAGGTGGCGACCTCCACCAACTGATCGGCCTCGATGATCAGCCCATTATACCGGGCCGGCCGGGCAGCACCGGGGAAACGTTCTTCTAGTGCGGAAAGGATGTCCGCGGTAACTTCGGGGATCTGACGTTCTTCGGTCATCTGCTAGCTCTCCTTTCCGGTGTCGGGCTTCTTGATTGTCGGGGGCTGATAGTCGCTCGGCAGGTTTTTGTCTGTCAGCTGCCAGTCCACCAGGTCTGGCCCCAGCTCCGGCACCGGTATGCCCTCAGATTCACCTTCCTGGTACCAGCGGAGATCCTTGATCCTTTCCTGATCCAGCTTCTGTTGGAGGGTGTAGACGGCGTGGAATAGCGCTTCTGGGCGTGGTGGGCAACCGGGCACGTAGACATCAACGGGGATCAACTTATCCGCGCCTGAGACTACGTTGTAGCCCTCTTTGAAAGGCCCGCCGGAGATGGCGCAGGCTCCCATAGCGATGACGTATTTGGGCTCCGGCATCTGGTTGTAGAGCCGTACCAGCTGGGGAGCCATTTTCTTGGTCACTGTGCCGGATACAATGAGCAGGTCAGCTTGACGAGGGCTGGCGCGCATAATCTCCATTCCAAAGCGCGCCAGGTCGAAACGGGGGTCAAATGTGGCGATCATCTCGAAGGCACAGCAAGCCAGCCCGAAGAACATCGGCCACAATGACCGTTTGCGGCTCCAGTTATAGAACTTGTCCCAGGGCATCAAACGTCCCTTGGCCTGGAGTTCTGGAGGCAATTCTGGAAGTTGTAGTTCCTGATCGTTCATCGACGCAACGTCCTCCCTTATGTAATATGCTTTAATGATCTCTAACCCTGCTAAGGGGTCCAAGTGATGACAAGCGAGAAGTCTTTTTGAGATCTTGACCTTGTGAGTAATTGGCGCCCAGGGCCTGTCCTGAGTGCAGCCGAAGGGCCTGTCCT
>CAZDYW010000212.1:0-5153 GCA_964509655.1 uncultured Anaerolineales bacterium | reverse complement strand
TTATCTGTTGCTCGCCAGGGATCGCCAGATCCCGGTTCTGCGCGGCGAAAATTGTCCCAAAACAGGGCGGGGATCTGGCGACCCCCTTAGAGCACAAGCTGATGGGATGGTTACGCCAATCTTTACTCGCTCACTCCGTTGTCTCCGGCGTAGGCGTGGGCGGCACGTAATCCTCCGCCGCCTGGGGCGGCAGCGGTGAGAGCGCCAGTCCGTAATAAGCCTCGATGACTTGACGGGCCAACGGCGCGGCCACCGTCGAGCCCTCGCCCCCGTTCTCCACCATCACGGCGATGGCGATCTCGGTGCTGTAGGCGGGAGCGTAGGCCGCGAACCAGGAATGGGGCTGGGCGCCCGTCCCGACCTCGGCGGTGCCGGTCTTGCCGGCGACGGGGATTCCCAGACCGATGAAGCGATGTTCAGCGGTTCCTAGTGCCCTGGTAGTGACGCCCAGCAGCGCCTTTTGCATCGCCACCAGATGATCCGAACTGACCGGCAAGCTGCCGACGACTTGTGGCTGGGTGACCTGTTCGGGCTGCGAGGCGCTCCCCTCGATGTGCTCGACGACGTAGGGACGGTAAAGCGTGCCGTCGTTGGCCACAGCGGCCATCATTCGTGCCACTTGCAGCGGCGTTACCTTCAAGTTGCCCTGCCCGATAGCCAGATTGACCGTGTCCCCTGCCCCCCAATTTTCGCCGCGCTCGCTCTCCTTCCACGCCGGGTCAGGAACCAGCCCGCTCTCCTCGGCGAGGCCCTTCAGCCCGGTCGGTTCACCGAAGCCGAAGTCACGGGCGAACTGAGGAAGAATCTCGCTCCCCATATCATCCAGGGTCTTTCCGATGGTGTAGAACACGACGTTACAGGAAGCGGTCAGGCCATCCTGAAGCACAATGTCGCCATGTCCTGTCTCGTTCCAGCAGAGCCGCCGTGCTCCCGGCCCTAATCCCTCCCAGTAACCCGGACAATAGAAGGAGGTCGTCGCCGGATCCATCCCGGCGGCCTCCATCCCGGCGGCCATGGTGATGATTTTGAAGACTGAGCCGCAGGGGTAGGCGCCCAGAGTGGCCCGGTTGAAGAAGGGGTTGCGGGTATCGGCCAGAACCTGGGAGCGGCCCACTGCCCCGGCTGGCCCGGCGAAGATATTGAGGTTGAAGGCTGGCCCGCTGGCGAGCGCCCGCACCGCGCCGGTATGCACATCCAGCACGACGATGGCTCCCTTGCGGTCGCCCAGAATATGCTGAACCTGTTCCTGGAAGCCCCGATCGATGGTGGTGTAAATCGCGCGGCCGGGCTCGGCGGAACTGGATGCCACATCGGCCACCTTTTCGCCGGCCGGGGTGACGATGGTGAGGGCGCCGCCGTGCTGGCCGGCCAGGATGTCCTCGCCCCATGCCTCCAGCCCGAAGATGCCGACACGTTCTTCCCCCCGGTATCCACGCGCTCGGTAGGCCGCTAACTCCTCAGCGGGCACGGGTGCCACCCAGCCGACGAGGTGGGGCGCGGCGTCTCCGTGGGGATAAGTGCGTCCCTCCCTCTCCTCGCGGTCGATGCCGGAGAGGTAGGATAGCAAAGAGTCATACTCCGCGTTTGTCTCGGCCGGAATATCAGCGACGGGGACTCTCTGATCGGCGGGAGCGGCGACGTACCGGCCCTTGATCTCATTGGGCGAGAGACCGGTGATCTGTTCCAGCGCCTCCAGAAGCACTTCCTCATTCTCAATCTGCTCAGGAATGACACTGATAGTGACCAACGTGCCTTCCGTCGCGAGCCCCAACCCCTTACGGTCGTAAATGTCGGCCCGAGTGGGGATGGTGTAGTCCATTCGGAATTGGTGACCGCCGATCAGTTGCGGCCAAACCAGCCCTGCGTTCCAGTTCACGCCCCACTGGTCGTCGCTCAGGGTGAGGGAAAGCACCGTCTCGGTGACCAGTTGGCCAACCAAGGCTGTATCGAGGGTCAGATCGAAGGAGGCTTGGGCTTGATCCTCTTGCTGCAAGACGGCGCGAAGCTCCGTGGTGACGGTAAGCACAGTGGCAGTGTCGAGAGCGTTCTGATAAAATCCGACAAAGCTTCCGGCATCGGTGACAGCTTGGCTGCCGGGGGAGAGGAGATTGTACATCGCCTCGTAATCGCCCTCCTCCCATGCGTTCAAGAAGTTGGCCGCAGCAGCTTCGGGAGAGGGCAGAGGCGTGGGCGTGAGCGTCACAGGGATCACGGTCGGCGAGGGGGATGGACTCGAAGCGGGCTCAAGTATGGGCTGCTCACCGCATCCCGTCAGCAATGCGATCAACAAAATTAAAAGGGTAACTCGTCTCATATGAGGTTGATTATAGCCAGTAACCATCAGGCTGTCCAGAAAGGGATGGTGTCACCCTCACCCTGCTAGGGAGAGGGGATCGGGGGCGAGTGATAACGCTCCATAAAATAAGGATAGATGTTTTGAGAATCCTTCAGGGCTTCCGGTGCCAAGGGGCATTCCGGGGGCCAAGCGATGAAAGGATGCCCCTGTGGCCCTCCCAGTCCGCCGTGTGTCGCCCTCTGCTCCTCGAAGGTGATGACTCGCCCGTCAGGTTCCACAGCTCCCAAGATGATCAAATCACCGGCGTGGGGGAAATGGACCACGCGGTGGAGTTGAGCGACGGCGTAGTCCACATCGCCGAACGATGCCATCGGATGGCATCCGTCTACAATTTCGCTTGGGCCTCCAACGAGCGCCGAGCCGCCCTTCTGTCCCAATATGAGCGTCCGATCTCCTGCTCGACCGATCACAGCCCCTATTTCGGGAATCGCAAACAGACTATCCAAAAGATGAGGATACAGCAATATCACCTCCATCAGGTCGAGTGAGCGAGGGCTGACGTTGAAATAGACGTGGGCCAAAGGGCCGGATGGAGAGACGACGACATCCCGTTGCCTGGTCGGGTTGTAGTCCACTTCTTGTAGAATCAGTGTGTGCCGGTCAGCATAGTGACGCAGGGCCTTGATTATCCTTCGCAGACGGGGAGAGACGCGCTGCTCCAGCATCTCCAGCTCATCCAGCAAGTAACCCGCCTTTTTCTGCGAATGGGAGTAAAACATATCGGTCTCACCCAAAGAAAGCTCCTGTCCTACCTGGGCCACAATGTACTGCCCCAGGCTCTGGCTCTGGCGCCAACGGAAAGGGAACGAGGGTGAATTTCCGTGATCGGAGATGAGGTAGAGGTCATACCGCCGTCGCCGATAGCGGCTGCGCATACGGTCGATTTGATGGATGCGTTTATCTACTCCCTGCAAGATGCGGAAGGTGGTCGGATGAGTTGGCCCCACCTCGTGAGCCGCTTCGTCATAGCTGTTGTAGTTGGCATAGATAGCGGGCACGCAGCGATAAATATCCAACATCACGCCAAAGGTCTGCACCTCGACGAAAAGGGCTTCGGCGGCCGCGTGCAAGAGAGGGGAGAAAATGTCCAGGGGGTTGATGGCACCGGGCTGCGCCCAGGTCAGCAAACGGCGGCCCAGCCCGGTCAAATAGCTGCTAGCAGTCATACCCAGCAGACGCAGCACGCGATAGGGACTGAGCAGGAAGAGCATAAACAGCCCCATCCCGCGCACGCTCTCGAAGAAGTATTGCCGATGGAAAGCACTGAGGGTGAACAGCGCCAGGTCGGCGTCGCCATCGAACATGCTGACGTAGCAAGAGCCGCCGCGCAAAATGCCAGGCTGGTCACGCCCAATGCGCGAACGCATCAACTGGACATGATCGGGGCGGCGGGCCGTCATCGTTGCGTCGCGATCTTTCTCGTACCAGCGGAATCCGGGGATGTCGAAGCGATTGCCGAACATCATCCCAGCCTGGACGGCGGGCGTGCTGCTAGGTAAGCCACAGCGCCAAGATGATACCACTAACTTGCGTTCGACCAATAGCCGACTCAGGTAAGGCATGTGACCGGCGGCGATGGCTTGCACAAGATGCTCGTGGGAAAGCCCGTCGATTTGGAGGAGGATGAAGCCACGCCGCTCATCAGGAGTGAGGCCAGGCCGGCCCAAGCGCCGGGCCATCGTGCCATACTTGCGGGTGTAATAAAGTTCAGTAAGCTTACTGATCAGACCAATAATGCGCCTTGTGAACCAAGTGGGCATCGTCACTCGCCCTTCATCGCAGGAAAGGGCGGGATGATCACGCTCCCTGGCGCTCAACCGGCTCGGCGTGGACGAAGGCCAATTCCACCTCCGGCAGCGCCTCGACCTGAGTTTGCACTTGATCGGCGATGGCATGGGCCTGCCGGAGCGGTATCTCGCCGTCCAGGTCGATGTGCATATCCACACGCAAGGTCGGCCCAACGTGGTCGGCGATGACTTGGTGAACGCCGAGGACACCGGGCACCGCTGAGGCCGAATCGATGATCTGGGACATGGTTTCCGGCGGTGCTCCGCGGCCAGTGAGATAACCGATGTTTTCGTAGAATATCTCCCAGGCGGCGCGGAAGATCCATAATGCCACCAACACACCGGCGGCTGGGTCCAGCGCGGGATGGATGAAATCGGAGCCTAACACACCGATCAGGGCCGCCGTCGAGGTCAAAACGTCGGATAAATTGTCGCGAGCGCTGGCGCGGATGGCGGGGCTGCGTGCCCGCTGCCCGATGCCCTTCACCAGCAGGTACATCACAACCTTGACCAGAGCGCTGCTGATCAGCACAGCCGTCGGCCAGCCGGGCTGGATCGATGCTGCGCCGGAGAGAAACCGCCGCACGCTTTCCCGCAATGCGGTCAGACCCGCACCCGCCATCGCCAGAGCGATGAGCAAGCCGACCAGCGGCTCAAAGCGGCTGTGGCCCTGGGGATGGGACTTGTCGGGGGGTTGTTGGGCCATGTACAGCCCGGCTGCCATCAGTGCGCTGTAAAGCACATCGGAGAGGGAATTAGCAGCATCGGCGAAGACGGCGCTGCTGCCCGAAAACCAAGCGACCACTCCCTTGGCAGCGGTCAGAATAAGATTGCCCAAGACGGCGATCAGTATAGCTTGGCGGTACAGGCCCTGACGAGTATGGTCAAGGGGTTCCTGTCTAACATCTTGCAAATCTTCCATACATCGGGATGATAACACGCTCAACCCATTTTTACAACTGGTGAAATAGTTTCATATAGGTTTGTAGCCGCCTTGGGCCGATGAATGA
>CAZDYW010000211.1:0-5175 GCA_964509655.1 uncultured Anaerolineales bacterium | reverse complement strand
GCCTTACGCACCCGCTCGTCTTGCAACAATTCGCGGGCTGGCCCGGAGAGCACCACGCTCCCCGTTTCCAGGACATATCCACGGTGGGCGACCTTGAGGGCTGCGCGGGCGTTTTGCTCCACCAGCAAGACGGTCACGCCGCGCTGGTTGATCTCCTGGATGGTGTCGAAAATGGCCTTGACCAACATCGGCGCCAGACCCAGCGAGGGCTCGTCCAGCATCAAAATGCGCGGTTCGGCCATCAACGCCCGCCCGATGGTCAACATCTGCTGCTCGCCGCCGGAGAGCGTGCCTCCGAGCTGATTCTTCCGCTCCTCCAGGCGGGGGAAGAGGTCGAAGATGCGCCGGCGGTTTTCCTCGATGGTCTTCGTATCCCCCTTGAGTACGTAAGCGCCCATATTCAGATTCTCGTTCACCGTCAGGGTGCTGAAGATTTCACGGCCTTCGGGCGCGTGGGAGATGCCCTCTTCTACGATGCGGTGGGCTGGCACATCGGTGATATCCTGCCCCGCGAAGGCGATTTGGCCCCGACGCGGCTGGATCAAGCCGGAGATAGTGCGCAGCGTGGTCGTCTTTCCGGCTCCGTTAGCCCCGATGAGCGTGACGATCTCTCCTTCCTCCACCTCCAGCCGGAAGCCCTTCAGGGCGTGGACGTGGCCGTAGTATGTATGCAGATCATTGATTTCTAGCAGGGCCACGGTTACACCTCCTCCTCTTCCTCGCCCAGGTAAGCTTTGATGACGCGCGGGTTACTTTGTACCTCTGCCGGCGTGCCCTCGGCGATTTTCTTGCCATAGTCCAGGACGACGATGCGTTCACAAATGCCCATCACCACTTTCATATCGTGCTCGATGAGCAGGACTGTGATGCCCGAATCCCGGATTTCCCGGATCAGGGCCATCAATTCCAGCGACTCTTGCTCGTTGAGCCCGGCGGCCGGTTCGTCGAGAACGAGCAGGTAGGGATTGGTGGCCAACGCGCGTGCGATCTCCAAGCGCCGCTGGTGACCATAGGGCAGATTCTTCGCGAGTTCGTCCTGGAATTCACTCAGTCCCATGAAGGCCAGCCGCTCCTTCGCCTCCTCGACGATGAAATCCTCCTCCTTCTGCTGGGAGGGGGGCCGGAAGATCGCGCCCCACACGCCGGCCTTGGTGCGATGGTGCGGGCCGGACATCGTGTTCTCCAGGACAGTGAGATTGTTGAAGAGCCGAATGGTTTGGAAGGTGCGGGCGATGCCCCGTTTGGTGATCTCATGCGGCCTGAGCTTGCGGAAATTGTCCCATCGATCCTTTAGCGACGAGATTGGCAACCAACTCATCCACCAGATGGGCGTGGTGAGCCGCTTGCGCCACGTGAGCGCCGGATGGCCGATGCGCTGCTCACGGAAGAAGATCTCCCCTTGGGTTGGGGAGTAGATGCCGGTGATCATATTGAAGATGGTCGTCTTCCCGGCACCGTTGGGGCCGATCAGGCCCAGGATCTCTCCCTCGTCAAGATCGAAGTTGACGCGGTCGACGGCTGTCAGGCCGCCGAATTGTTTAGTCAATCCTCGTATTTCTAATAGTGCCATGTTTTTCCTCGCTGGATCAACTCTGCGCTGTGACGGCGGGGATATTTTCATCTTCTGCGCCCCGCATCTCCATCATCACGCGACGGCTGGGCCATAGCCCCTCCGGACGTAGGATCATCATAGTGACCATCGCGAATCCCAGCCAGGCATCTCGCCAGGCCTTCAGGAAGCGGGAAAGCTCCGGAAGAGTCACCATGCCCAGGGTTCCCACGAAGACGCCCGGGATAGAACCGGTGCCGCCCAGGACGACGACGCAGAACAGAATCACCGATTCCATAAACTTGGCCTGGTCCGGTGAGATGACCGTGATCTTGGCTGCGTATAAAGCGCCGGCCAATCCAGCCCAGCCGGAGCCCAGCACGAAGGCCAATAGTTTAACTTTTGTAGTATCAATGCCCATTGCCTCGGCGGCCACCTCGTCCTCACGCACGTACATCCAGGCCCGCCCCAGCCGAGAATGCTCCAATCGTCGTGCGGCGAAGATGGAGATTATCAAAAAGGCGAGCGCGATGTAGTAATGGTAGATCGGTTGGCGCAGCGTCACTCCAAAGAGTACCGGGCGGTCGATGCCACTCAGTCCGTTGGCTCCACCGGTGATACCGAAGATGTTATTGACCAGAGCCAGCCGTACTACCTCTCCGAAGGCGATGGTCACGATACATAGATAATCGCCGCGCAAATGCAGGATGGGCCGGGTGATGAGATAGCCGAAGATGGCGGACACCAGGATGCTGACCGGGATCGTCAGGAGTACGGGTATGCCGAAATGCAAGTTTAGCAGGGCGCAAGTATAAGCTCCCAGGCCGTAGAAGGCGGCGTGGCCCAACTGGAATAGTCCGGCGTAGCCAACGATGATGTGCAAGCTGAGCCCCAGCATGGCGTATAGCGCTGTGCGCCACAGGACGGAGCGATAATAATCACCCAAGGGCAAGGGGATCAAGATAACCAGCGCCAGTAGCCCGATTAGCAACCAGCGCGTTTCGATCTCTCGGAGGCGGGATATTATATCTTTCATAGTGCTCACCTCATACCTTTTCTGCCACCCGCTCACCGAGCAACCCGGTGGGCCGGAAGATCAAGATCACGATCAAGATCACATAGGCAATAACGTCTTTCCATTGAGGCGATATATATCCCGATCCCAGCGTCTCGATGATGCCCAGAATCATGCCGCCGAGCATGGCGCCGGGAATGTTGCCGATCCCGCCCAGGATGGCGGCGATGAAGGCTTTCAGGCCATAGGTCCAGCCGAGCGTGAAATCAAAGGAGCCATAGTAGAGTCCGACGATCATCCCCGCTACCCCGCCCAGCCCTGGGCCGATGAGGAAGACGATGGAGATGATGCGATCCACGTCGATTCCCATCAGGCGCGAGACATCGTGATTGAGCGAGACGGCCCGCATTGCTGTGCCGATGCGGGTGCGCTGGGTGAAGAGGTAGAGTGCGCCCATCAGCAAGAAGGAGACTACCAAGACGATAATCTGCATCAAGCCGACGCGCACGCTGCCCGCGATCGCAAAGCCCCCGCTTGGCGCGACACCCTGGGGGTAGGTCTTGTAGCTGGCTCCGTAGACGTTGCGTGCCACGCTCTGTAGGATGAAGGCCACACCGAGAGCGGATATGACGGGCGCCAATCTCCCGGCGGATCGCAAAGGACGGTAAGCCACGCGCTCCACCATGACACCGGCAAAGGCGACGGTGATCATCACGACGATGATGGTTGGAATGACGAGCCATGCGCTGCCTTGAGCCAACACGCCTACCAGGATATTCAGACCGGTCAGCCCGATGTAGGCACCCCACATGAAAAGGTCACCATGGGCAAAATTGATCAGCTTCAGCACGCCATATACCATGGTGTATCCTAGAGCGACCAGCGCATAGAAGGCACCGATGGTGATACCATTGATCATCTGTTGAATAAATTGCATAGTTTTGGTCTCCTACTGGGTCAATTTGGTTAAGGTAAGATGTCAATCAAGACATAAACCTCGGAATTCCCTCTTCTCGCCTTCAGTTCGGACTTCACAGTTTAGCCGGGCGATGCCTGCGGCAAGAGGGAGCTTCCGAGGTTTTCACTTAACCTAAGACATTGGGGTGGATACAAGGGGAGCTTGATGAACCCCAAGCTCCCCCCGTTGATGCTACTCAGGCTGCTGATCGTGCAACACGAAGTCGCCGTTCTCGTCGATGACGTAGGCGACGTGGATCGTGCCCAGTCGGTCGCCCTTCTCATCCCAGCCCAGGATGGGGCCGGTGAGACCGTTGATGTCCTCGGCCTCGTTGTGCAAGAAGTCGGCCAGCACCTCCGAGTCTGTGGACTCGGTCTGTTCGATGGCGTAACGGATGACGTTGTACGCCTCGGCCGACATCTGCCACCACACGCTGGCCGGAGGCTCGCCGTAAGCCTCTTCGAAGTCGGAGACGAACTTCTGGGCTTCCGGATACTCCAGGTCCTTGGGCAGCGGCTCGGTGGTGATGTAGGTGCCGACGGCATTCTCCAGGCCCGCGATCTGGATCAGCTCCGGGTTGTTTGAGGCATTGCCCATCATCCAGGTGATGTCCAGTCCCAGCTCGCCCGTCTGCTTGAGCAACAGGCCACCCTGAGCATGATAGCCGGTGAAGTAAACCGCGTCCAGGTCCGCGCCGCCGATGTTGGTGAGGATGGGCGTGAAGTCCTGGTCCTCGGGGTTGATGGCGTCGTAGAAAGCGACGTTAAGGCCCATTTCCTCGGCGTAGCGCTTGGTGTGTTCGGCCAAGCCCTGAGCGTAGGTGGAGTTATCGTGCAGGATGCCGAAGTTCTTGACGCCTAGCACCTCGTTGGCGAACTTGGCGGCGAATAGGCCCTGCCGGTCATCCAGGAAGCAAACGCGGAAGAAGCGCTCGAAACCTTTCTGGCTGATGCGCGTCGCTGTAGATGACGGGGTGATGTGAAGCAGCCCGGCATCGTTGTAGATCTCCGATGCGGGCTCTGTGGCGGTGGAGTTGTAGGCGCCGATGACGGCCACCACACCCGCGTCAACCAGGCGCTGCGCGACCAGCGCGGCCTGGGTCGGGTCGCCAGCATCATCTTCAACGACCAGTTCGACTTCCCGCCCTAACAACCCGCCGGCCTCGTTGGTCTGCTCGACGAGCAAGCTAACGGCTTTCTTGAAGCCCTCGCCCTCGTAGGCATAGTCACCGGTCAACGGGGCCTCAAGTCCGATCTTGATAGGCTCTTTGCTCCCCCCACAACCGACAAGGGTGGGCACTAACAAAGCCAATACTAGAAGCGACAGAGCGACTTTCTTAACCATTTGTTTCTCCTCCATTTGTTTGATTTTCACTTTCCCCGTACGATTCGGGGAATCCACTCACTCGGTTCAACTATTGTGATCGTTCCCTTAGACACCTCCTTCACTAACCTGGCAGAGCCAGAAACAGTGGAATTTATTTCCAGGTTCATGATTATCCCATGTCATAGGGCTATGAATAGCACAGCTTAAGCGCAAAGAGGGTAAAGCTCTCCGGCCGAAGCTGCACTAATACAGTTTGCTGCAGGCTAGAGCAAGATACTGCGAGGCAGCTTTTAATATACGAGCAATCCTTCCACTTGTCAAGTCACA
>CAZDYW010000210.1:0-5179 GCA_964509655.1 uncultured Anaerolineales bacterium | reverse complement strand
CGGGAGCGGGTGAGGGATGCTATTACCGATTTTGATGGTCAAAAATCATTACAGATCGACGCCGCCTACCCCGGCGGCCAGTTCATCCTGCGCCCGCCCATCAGGTGCATATGAAGGTGAAATACCGATTGACCTGCTTGGGGGCCATTGTTCACCACCAGGCGATAATCGTCGAGTTCCTCTTGCTCCGCCACGTGCCGGGCGACGACGAAGAGCTTGCCCAGCAAGGCCGCGTCCGAGGGCTCGACTTGATCCGCTTGGCTTATGTGCCGGTTGGGTATGATGAGGATGTGCGTCGGTGCCTGTGGGTTGAGGTCGTGAAAGGCAGTTGTCTCCTCATCTTGGTAGAGGATGCGAGCCGGGGCTTGGCCCGCCGCGATGCGGCAGAAGATGCAGTCGCTCATACTATCATTTCTCCTATCAGATAATTATGCTCCGCGCCCTTCAAATGCACGGGCGTGATGCGGTTTTCCAAATCGCGCCCGCCGATGTGATCGGCGCGGGCGACCACGCGGATGTAATTATCGCTCCAGCCGGCCCAGCGCCCGTCCTGCCAACGCTTTTCCCAGAGCACTTCCAGCTCGCGTCCGATGAAGCTCTCGCGGAAGCGCGCCCTCTGCTCCGCGCCCAGTTCCCGCATTGCCTGCGCCCGTTCATCGCAGACCTCGCGATCCACCCGCTGGGGCAGTCTGGTGGCTGGCGTGCCGGGCCGGGGCGAGTAGGGAAAGACGTGCAGCTTGGCGAAGTCCATTCGCTTCACGAAGTTGTAGCTGGCGCGGAAGGCGGCCTCGTCCTCGCCGGGGAAGCCGACCATCACGTCGGTCGTCACGGCCAGGCCGGGGATGGCAGCGCGGGCCGCTTCCACCAGGCGGGCGAATCTAGCGGTCGTGATCGGGCGGCCCATGCGGCGCAGTGTCTCATCGCAGCCCGCTTGCAGCGGCAAGTGGAGCTGGCGACAGAGCCTCGAATCCTCCCACAGCGCGAAGAATGTTTCATCGATCTCCCAGGGCTCCAGCGACGAGAGCCGCAGCCGGGCGATGTCGGTCTGGGTCAGCACGGCTTCGACCAGCTTGCTGAGTCCAGCCTCCAGCCCCAGGTCATGCCCGTAGGCGCCCAGGCTGGCACCGGTCAGCACGGCCTCCTTGCACTCGGCCCCCTCGATCAGCGCCTGTACCTCGGCGACGACCTTCTCCAAGGACCGGCTGCGGGAGGGGCCGCGCAGCAGGCGCACGATGCAGTAGGTGCAATGATGATCGCAGCCGTCTTGCACTTTGACGAAGGCGCGGGTGCGGAGAGGTGCGGGGTGGGCAGGTTGCAGGTCGCGGGTTTCAGGTTGCGGCGCGGCACCGATTATCTCCGCCACCCGTGACTTCTCGGCGTTGGGCACGACCCATTCCACGGCGGGGAAGTTGGCGGAGGTTTCGGGGCGCAGTGTGGGGTAACAGCCGATGACGGCGATGTGGGCTTCCGGATTATCGCGGTGGAGGGAGCGTACTTCGTGGCGCGTCTTGCGCTCCGCCTGGGCGGTGACGGCGCAGGTGTTGATGACGATAATATCGGCCTCCTCCGGCTCGCCCACGACTGCGTGTCCGGAGGCGGCGAATTGCCGCGCCAGCTCCTCGATCTCGCTCCAGTTCAGGCGACAGCCGACGCTGTGGAGGTAGATTTTGCTCTCGTGCCTCTCTTCCGCTGGAATCATAGCCCCGGAGCCAGCTATTCCTGGCGCGGCACGACACTGATAGTCACCGGATCGCTCTTGGCCGTATTGCCCGCTGCGTCCACCGCGACGACGTGGAAAGTATGCTGGCCCGTTCCCACCTGACCGAGCGTCCAGTTGACGTTGAAGGGGGCCACGGTGCGCACCGCGAAAGGTTGCAGGTCGGGCGGCTCAGCGCCCGTGTAATGGTAGAACTCGACCCGCGCGATGGAATAGTCCTTCACCTCGGCGTTGACGTTGACCCATTCGTCATACCCCATCTCATACTCGGAGCCATTTTCGGGATATGTTAGGTCCAGCGTGGGCGTGATGTTATCCACCGTCACCTGGACCGTCGACTCGCGCAAGTTGGAGGAATGATCAACCACCTGCAAGCGCAAGCTATAGAGCCCGTCCAGATTGCTGGTATCCCACATCTCCAGCAGACCGTGATCGATCTGCTCGCCGTGGTCGGGGCCGATCTGAATCCACTCGGCGGGGTTCAGCCCCGCGCCGAAGACAACGCGGTAGAAATTGAAGTCGCCGCCGCGAGCGTTGCCCGTGATTGGTACCGTACCTCGGATGTAGGAATAGGGGGCCGGCGTGATGATGGTGACCTCGGCGTCGCTGCGCTTGGGGCCGTAGATGGTGTCATACTCCGTGGGCGGCGTCTCCGGTCGACTCTCCTCCGGCAAACTCTCGATCCAATCGGCGGCCTCCGGGGGATAGACCTCGTAGACGCGCTCCTCGCAAAGCTCCGGCGGCGTGTGGACGGTGCAGAGCCGCCCGGTCTCGCGGTTGACGAGGAATGCCTGGTGGATGTCGCAGCGCTCCGTCGGTTCCGTGCCGGGAATGAAGAGCTCAGTGACGGTGGGACAATGCTCCGTTGGCAGCTTGCCGGACAACGCGCAGACCGATTTCTCGACCAGCCCCTCAGGGCGCGGGAAGGGCACGCTGGCCTCATCCTGCAGCGCATACTCCATCACCGCGTGCCAGATCGGACTAGCGCCGCGCAGGCCGGGCAGGTTCTCCATCATACTGTTGTCCGTGTTGCCCACCCACACCCCGACCGCCAGTTGGGGCGTGTAGCCCACCGTCCAGGCGTCGCGGAAATCGTTGGTGGTGCCAGTCTTGGCGGCGGCGGGCCGGTCATTGGAGAGCTCCAGCGCGTTGGGGCGGCCCATCGCGGCCCAGCGTGCCTGTCGATCCGACAAAATGTTGTTCATCAGGTAAGCCAGTTGGGGCGAGAGAATATCGCGGCTCTTGGGCTGTTCATATTTGTAGAGCACGTTGCCCCGGCGATCCTCGACGCGCAGGATGGCGACCGGGTTCAGCTCGCGATAGCCGGCCTGTTTCTCACCCTCCGAGACGAGCGAGCCGTACATGCGACCGTTGTTGGCGAAGACGCTGAAGGCGTAGACCATATCGAGCAGACGCACCTCGCCGCCGCCCAGCGTCAGGCTCAGGCCGTAATAATCCAGCCCTCGGTTGAGGGTGTTGATGCCCATCCGATGGGCGGTGCGGATCACATTGTCCACGCCCGCGATCTCCAGCGCCTCGACGGCGGGGATGTTGTAGGAGCGGGCCAGCGCCAGCCGCAAGCGTTGCGGCCCGTGATACTTGCGGTCATAATTCTCCGGCACGTAGGGATTGCCACTCGGCTGCCGGAAGGCCTGGCGCACGTCGAGGAACATATGGGCCGCGTTATAGCCCTGCGAGAGCAGCGTCACGTAGGTGAAGGGCTTGAAGGATGATCCCGGCTGGCGCCCGTTCCCGTCCGCGGCCACGTTGAACTGCCCGTCGATGGTCTCGTCCCAATAATCCAAACTGCCGACCATGGCCAGAATCTCGCCGGTGGGCGGGCGGATGGCCACGATTGAACCGTTGCTTACGTCGTGATCGCGCCCCACATCCTGCGGGCGGAGCGGCGGCAGGAACTGGGCCGCGTCGCAGCCCTCGGCGATGGCCTCCTGGATGACGGTGGCCTCATCCTGACCGGAAAGGCGGCGCACGTGAGCGCGGGCGGCGCATTGAGCCTGCTCCTGTAGCTCCAGATCGACGGTGGTGTAAACCCGCAGCCCGCCGCGATAGACCGCCTCCGGGCCGAACATCTCCTCCAACTGCTTGCGCACGTAGACCGAGAAATGGGGAGCCAGCATGTCGAAGCGCTCGGTGAACTCGGCCAGCTCCCAGGGCTCCTGCTTGGCGGCGATTGCCTCCTGGGAGGAGATACATCCATCGCGCACCATCGCGTCGAGCACGAGGCCCTGGCGCTTGCGGGCCATCTCCGGATTATCGAAGGGGTTCATGCGCGGATACTGGGGGATGGCGACCAGCGTGGCCGATTCGGCCAAGGTCAACTGGCTGGCGCTCTTGCCGAAGTAGACACGGGCCGCGGCCTCGATCCCGTAGGCCAGATTGCCATAGAAGTTAGTGTTCAAGTACCATTCCAGGACTCTCTCTTTGCTATATGTCTGCGTGATGCGGTGGGCGAGCAGCACCTCGGTGATCTTGCGCTCGTAATCCTCCCACTCTGGTCCCTCCGGGCCTACGTAGCGCAGTTCCTTCTCGATGACGATATTCTTGATCAACTGCTGCGTGATTGAGGAGCCGCCCTGGATTTCCTGTCCGCGGATGTCGGCCCAGAAGGCGCGGGCGATACCACGCGGGTTGAAGCCGGGGTTGGTCCAGTAGGAACGGTCCTCGTTGGCGACCGTGGCGCAGATGAGGTCTTCTGGGATCTGATCCAGTGTGACCCAGGTGCGGTCGCCGCCGGTGGGATCGATCACCTCGTAGATCAGAGTCTCGCCGGTGCGGTCATATATCTTGGTGGTCTCGAAGTTCTCCTCGGCGGTCTCGATCTCCTCCGGATGGGGCAGGTCGCGCGTGAAATAGGAGTAGGCGCCCGCGACCGCGCTCACGCTGCCGACTATGACGCCCGTGAAGGCGATCAGAGCCGCGAGCAGCAAAATGCCGACGATGCGGAATAATTGGCGCACGCCGGTCCGCTCGCGGGTGCGGCGGCGCTTGTGGCGCTGTAGGGCGACATAACGTACTATGCGATCTGGGGTCATATCCCACGCTCCTTTAACCAAATGGCGATTTTGAAAGTACATCCTACCAGGATGGGGAGCGATTGGCAAGTTTATGATGGTTGACAGAGGGGTGAAGTGTGTTACACTTTCACGCGAGTGGGTTATCTAGCGTAAGGAGGTCGAGATGGTCGCTCCCAGTTATAGCGTCACAGAGGTAGACGTTTCCGAGGATGGCACGTTCACCATCCCGGAGCACATCAGGAAGCGTTATGGCATTGTAGAGGGCACGATGATCACCCTGATAAAGCAGGGCAATTGCGTTCACATCCTGCCCCGCGTTTCCGATGATGAGCTGGAACAGTTGGCTTCATTGGAGGATGAGGAGGAAGTCAAAGAGATGGTGGAGAAGCTGGTCGAGGATTATCGTTGGGAGGTGGTGAATCCATGA
>CAZDYW010000209.1:0-5187 GCA_964509655.1 uncultured Anaerolineales bacterium | reverse complement strand
CGGACTATATCCGGCCGTCCGCGCCGCGCGGCTGAATCCGGTGGATGCTTTGAGGTATGAATGAACTTGTAGTAGGCGTAAATCGGTTGACAAATCAAAAGAGTGTGTTATGATTTGCGCTCGAAAGTCAAGTAGTTGAAGCGCCGTCGCGGCGGCGCTCTGGATTGTTCAGAATTAGACAAAGGTCTCCTACAGTGGATTTGACTTTGGCGCTTAGTCCCACTTTTATCCCTACGCTTATTGTCGTCGTACCTGCGTACCGAATTATTGCGGCGGGGCGGTCAGCGGCTGGGAGGAGATCGAGGTAAAGCGCTTGACGAACGGTTAATTTAGCCAAAGAGCCCCCCAAGCAGGGGGCTTTTTTGTTGCCTCTGTTATCCAGGGGAAGAATATTCGTAAATCAAAATAAATCCATCAAGGAGAGTCAGTCGTGAATAAATCTGAATTCATCTGGTTCAATGGCGAGCTTGTGAAGTGGGATGAGGCCCAGGTGCATGTCGCCTCGCACGTACTTCACTATGGCTCCAGCGTCTTCGAGGGTATCCGTGCCTACGAGACGGAGGAAGGCCCGGCGGTCTTTTGTCTTGACGCGCATATCGACCGGTTGTTCAATTCATCCAAAATATATCGGATGGAGGTGCCCTACACAAAGGAAGAGATCAAGCATGCCATTATGGAGACGATTAAGGCCAATGAGCACAAGAACTGCTACATTCGCCCCTTGATCTTCCGTGGGATGAACGGACTTGGCGTAAATCCCAAGGGTTGTCCTGTCGGAGTTACTATCATCACTATGGAGTGGGGGGCCTATCTCGGCCCGGAGGCCATCGAGCAGGGTGTGGACGTGGGGGTCAGTTCCTGGGGCCGTATGGCGCCCAACACCTTCCCCGCCGCGGCCAAGATCGGCGGACAGTACATCAACTCCCAGTTGATCGCGATGGAGGCCGCTCAGCATGGTTACACTGAGGGAATCGCCCTCGATGCTAACGGCTTTGTCAGCGAAGGGAGCGGCGAGAACATATTCTTGGTCAGGGATGGGGTGCTGTTCACGCCGCCGCTTTTCTCCTCCATTCTGGAGGGCATCACCAGGCGCTGCGTCATCAACTTGGCCCAGGATCTTGGCTACGAGGTGCGGGAGGAGTGTGTCCCCCGCGAGGCGCTCTACGTAGCCGACGAAGTTTTCTTCACTGGCACGGCGGCTGAGATCACGCCCATTCGCTCCGTGGATCAAATCCCCGTTGGAGCTGGTAAGCGAGGCCCGATCACCAAGCAGTTACAGGAAGAGTTCTTCGGCCTCAGCAGCGGGAAGCTTCCCGACCGGCATGGATGGCTCAAACCGGTAGGTTAGGGAAGGCCTCCTATTTCGCTTGGTCTGGATCGCCAGGTCCAGGCCAAGCGCGGGCGTGAGGAATTGTTTTTCTGGAAACACTATGAGTGAGGTAATTATGTTAAATGGTGAAACTTTAGCCTTTATAGGTAGCGGAACGATGGCCGAGGCGATGATTAAGGTTTTGTTGGATAAAGCGCAAATTGCTCCAGGTTGCATCTTCGCCAGCGGCCCGCGCCAGGAAAGGGCAGAGGCGTTGAATCGGCGCTATGGCGTGGTGGGCGTCACCGACAACCGGAATGCGGTCGAGGCGGCGAGCATCGTCGTACTTTCCGTCAAGCCCCAGGTGTTGTCGGCGGTTTTGGACGAACTGCGTGGGCTGATGCTGCCCGATAGCCTGGTGCTGTCCATCGTCGCGGGTATGAGCATCGAGACCATTGCTGCGGGACTGGAGCACCCGTCGGTAGTACGCGCCATGCCCAATACTCCGGCCCAGATCGGCGAGGCTATGACCGTTTGGACCGCTTCGCGCGACGTGGACGAGAAGCAGCGGGAACAAGCTCAAACCATCCTCCAGGCGATGGGGCATCAGATTTACGTCAAGGACGAAGGGATGCTGGATATGGCCACGGCTGTGAGTGGCACCGGTCCCACCTACGTCTTTTTGGTGATGGAGGCATTAACGGATGCCGCTGTCCACCTTGGCTTCTCCCGGCGGGTAGCCATAGAGTTAGTGACGCAAACTGTGCTGGGCTCAGTTCTCTTCGCCCGTCAGTCCGAAAGGCACCTGGCCGAGATGCGCAACATGGTCACCTCCCCCGGCGGCACCAGCGCTGAGGCCATCTATCAACTGGAGAAAGGTGGGCTGCGTACCATTCTCTCCAAGGGCGTATGGGCTGCTTATCGGAAGTCAAGGTTACTTGGAGAGGCACAGCCCAAGGCCGACTGACTATTTGACGCCCCCTTTCACTCTGCTATAATACCTCCCACGCCGTATGGTTTTATTGCAAACGAGGTGTCATGTTAGAAAAACTGAAACAAGTCGAGGAACGATATGAGGAACTGATGCGCTTGATGGCGGATCCGGAAATCGCGCAGGATTACGAGCGCGTGGCCGAATATGCCAAAGAGCGTTCCGACATTGAAGATGTCGTCAACACATATCGCTCGTATAAGGATACGCTCGAGGAACTGGAAGGAACTGAGAGCCTTCTGGAGGAGGATATCGAGCCGGAGCTGCGAGAGCTGGCCGAGATGGAAGTCGTCGAGTTGGAGGAGCGGGCAACGCGGCTGGAGGAGCAGCTACGCCGGATGCTCATTCCCAAAGATCCGAGGGATACCAAAGACGTGATTATTGAGATCCGCGCGGGGGCTGGCGGAGATGAGGCTGGTCTCTTCGCCGCTGATCTTTACCGTATGTACACACGCTACGCCGAAAAGAGAGATTGGAAGACAGAATTGTTGAGCTCCCATCCCACCGGCTTGGGTGGAGTAAAGGAGTCGATTTTCAGCGTGAAGGGCGACCGAGCTTTTTCGCGTCTCAAATTTGAAAGCGGTGTCCATCGCGTTCAGCGCGTGCCAGTCACCGAATCTTCGGGGCGCATTCATACTTCAACTGCCACCGTGGCGGTCCTGCCAGAGATGGACGATGTGGAAGTCAAGATCGATCCTAACGATGTTGTGCTTGAGGCTTATGGTGCCTCTGGCCCCGGTGGGCAACATATGCAAAAGAACGCGACCGCCATTCGAATTACCCACAAGCCCACTGGCATGGTCATCTCCTGCGAGTCAGAGCGATCCCAGGCCCAGAACAGGGAACGCGCCCTGGCTATTTTGCGGGCCAGGTTATACGAGGAAGAGCGCCAAAAGCAGGAAAAGGAGAGGGCTGAGGCGAGGCGCGTTCAGGTTGGCACTGGCGAGCGCAGCGAAAAAATTCGCACCTACAATTTCCCCCAAAACCGCGTCACAGATCATCGCATCGGGATGTCGCTTTATCAATTGACCGACGTGCTGGATGGAGATATAGACCCCTTCATAGAGGAATTGACTGAGCAGGAACAAGCTGCTCGCCTGGAAGCTCTGAGCCAGACTGAGGAAGAAGCTTAGTTCATTCGTGATACAGAAGCGAGAAATAAAAAATCGCGTGCTCGAAGCTGAGCAAGGGAGCTCCAAGGCGCTTCCCCCTGGCGTCGATCTACCGTCATTAGACGCTCACCTTTCGCCGCCGACGGTCGAAGAGGCTATTCAAAGGGCCTCCGCTCGACTGCGTCCTGTCACTGAGACTCCTCGTCTTGAGGCCGAAGTGCTCCTCAACCACGTGTTGGGCACCTCGCGCGCTGAGCTGTTGGCCGATCCTGATTGTCTTCTCACAACCGGTCAGCGACGCCGCTATCAGATGTTCGTTCTCCGCCGCGCTTCACACTACCCTCTGCCCTATATCACGGGCCATATTGAGTTCTATGGGTTGGAGATTGAGGTCACGCCGGAGGTCTTGATCCCCCGGCCGGAGACGGAGCTGTTGGTGGATCTGGCGCTTGAGCACTTGCCCTCAAGAATCATCGATGTGGGCACCGGTTCGGGCTGCATCGCAGTTGCATTGGCGACCCATTTGCCCGATGCTATCGTCTATGCCATTGACGTTTCATCCTCGGCGTTGGCTGTGGCGCGTCGCAACGTGGAGCAGCATAATCTTGATGGGCGCGTGCGACTGATGCTCGGAGACGTGCTCACCCCGCGCCCCAGCCCGGTGGATCTAATCGTCTCCAATCCCCCCTACGTCTCCATGAACGAATGGGCCTCATTGCCGACATCAGTGCGCAATCATGAGCCGCGACTGGCGCTTGATGGAGGACCGAACGGCCTAAGTCTCATTCGTGAGGTGCTGGCCCAGTCTCAAGGCGCATTGAGGCCAGATGGCAGGCTTCTGGTTGAGATCGGAGCAGGGCAGGGTGAGGCCGTGATGCGTCTGGCCCGTATGTTCTACCCCCAGGAGGATGTGTTGATTCAGTTGCATTCCGATCTGGCCGGACTCGACCGTGTATTGGAGGTGCAAACTTGAACTCCGACTGGCACAGAATTCGGCTTCTGGCATTGGATCTGGACGGCACGTTGATAGATGAGCGTATGACTGTATCCGACGAGGCGCGGCGGGCTGTCGCCGAGGCCCAGAGGCGTGGCGTGGTGGTAACCCTCGCTACCGGGCGGATGCTTGATGCCGCGGAGCCCTTCGCGCGTGATCTGGGTATCACCGCGCCCCTAATCTGTTACCAGGGTGGGCTGATCTATGATTTGGCTTCCGACGTTACGCTCCATCGCGCCACGATGGAGCCTGCGCTGGTGCGGGAGGCGTTGACCTGGCGTGCGCAGCAGGGCTGGCACGTCGTCCTCTATGCCGAAGACAAGGTCTTCATCGCCGAGCGCCGATACCCCAAGAGCTTCTATCAGCACTTATTGGGAGATCGCTTGAATTGGGTCGACGATCTGTTCCCGGTGCTGGAGCAACATCAACCGGACAAGTTCCTCTTCGTCGCCGAGCCGGAGGAGGCCGATCAGATCGAAGCGCAGACTCGACGGCGTTTCGGTGGGCAGATGGAAGTGGTGCGTTCCCATGCCATGTTCGTCGAGGGAAATCCACTTGGCGTTTCCAAAGGGGACGCTTTGCGGCGGCTGGCCGCTCACCTTTCCATTCCCCAGGCCCAGGTGATGGCCATCGGCGATCAGGGCAACGACATCCCGATGATCGCCTGGGCCGGGGTGGGGGTGGCGATGGGAAACGCCAGCCCGGCTGCCAAAGCAGTGGCCGATTGGGTCGCGCCGCTGCTGACAGAAGAGGGCGCAGCAGTGGCTATCAGGCGCTTCGT
>CAZDYW010000208.1:0-5202 GCA_964509655.1 uncultured Anaerolineales bacterium | reverse complement strand
CCGTTGATGATGGCCGGGGCCGAGGGGAGAATCGCCGCCTCACCCAGCCCCTTGGCGCCGAACGGCCCCTCGAAGCTGGGCACCTCGACCAGCATCACCTCAATCTCCGGCATCGACATCGTGGTGGGCAAGTAGTAATCGCCGAAACCGCCGCTCGCGCCGGGGATGTACTCCTCCATCAACGCCGTGCCCAGCCCCATCACCATCGCGCCCTCGATCTGGCCCTGGGCGTCGATGGGATTGATGGCCCGCCCCACATCGTGAGCCGCCGCCATGCGCGGGACCCGCACCTCGCCGGTGCGCGTGTTCACCATCACCTCGGCCACCTGCGCCCCGGTGACGAAGAGAGGCACATACTCCGGCCTCGTCTCCTCCGGAAAAAGCGGCGAGAGGTCGAAGAGGCCAACGACCCGGCGTGACTTGCCGATACGGTCGAACTCGGCGGCAACTTCGGCCAGGGTGACGGTAGATCGGTCGCACATGACGCGGTCGCTGTCGAGGGTCAGATCGGATGGCGGGCAATCAAGCATCTCGGCGGCGGTGGCGAAGATGGCCCGCTTGAGCTCCCGTGCAGCCCGGCAGACAGCCCCGCCGACGAAGTAGGTCGAGCGGGAGGCGCCCTGAATGCCGCTATCGGGCGCCAGGGCCGTGTCGGCGTTGACCAGCTCGACGCGCCCGCGCGGGACGCCCAGCGCCTCGGCCGCCATCTGGGCCATGGTGGTGTTGGAACCCTGTCCATAATCCGGCGCCGAGCAGTAGACGACGAAGTGCCCATCCTGAGCCAGCTCGGCATGGGCCTCAATGCGCAGCGTGCCCGACTTCCCGAAACGGTACCACATCCCGGCCAACCCGACCGCCTTGCGGAGCGTACTCTTCTCGCCTTGGGCCGCGTTGAAGGCCGCCGCCTCGGCCAGAAAATCGCGGTAGCGCGGCTCGATGGCCGTCAGCACCTCCTCGTAGCCCAGCGATTCCGCCACCGGATAGCCGAGGTAGGAGATCGATTCTTGGTCAATGCTGTTCTTGCGCCGGAAATCGAGCGGGTCCTCATCCAGCCGCTGGGCCATCTCGTCCAGGGTACACTCCAGCGCGAAGATCGACTGGGGCGAGCCGAAGCCCCGAAACTGCCCCGCCTTGGGCCCGTTGGTGTAGACGCTCTGGGCGTAGGCGTCGACGGCCCGGTAGCGATAGGGGCCGCCGCTGGCGGTGAGGGCGTATTCGGGGATGTACTGACCGTGGGCGTCGTAGCCGCCGGTGTTGACATCGACGCGGGCGTGGATAGCGGTCAAGCGGCCATCCTCAGCCGCGCCGATGCGGTAGCGCACGCGGTAGGGATGACGCTTGGGCGAAGCGTCGAAGGACTCGCGGCGCGTGTAGGCCAGACGCACCGGGCGACGCGCGTGGTAAGTCGCCAGCGCGGTCGCCACGAAGGGCCAAGGGTCCTGCTTGCCGCCGAATGAGCCACCGGTGGGCGGCATAATCACCCGCACCTGCTCCGGATCGAGCGCCAGCGCTGCAGCGATGTAACCCTGCTGCCAATGCGGCTCGTGGGTCCCGCCGACGACCGTCAGCCGATCATTCTCGTCACTCTCTTCAAAATAGCCCAGCAGCACCTCCCGCTCCAGCGCGGCGTGCTCCTGCCAGGCGGTGTGATAGACAACCTCCAGGATCAAGTCGGACTCGTCGAATGCAGCCTCCAGATCGCCGTGCACCTCCGCCTCCGATGTGAGGATGTTGCCGCCCGTGTAGATCGGGAAGGCATCCTCCGCCAGCGCGTCCTCCAGCGCGAAGGCATGGGGCAGCGGCTCATAGCATGCCTCAACGGCGTCGACGCCGGCCTGCGCCTCTTGCGGCGAGTTCGCCACGACCAGAGCCACCGGCGCGCCGCGCATCTTGACCGTCTCGCCGACGGGCGTCAGCACCGGTTCGTCGCGGCTGTAATCGCCCAGACCGTTCTCGCCGAGGATGTCGGTTGCGGTGACGACGCAGACCACGCCCTCCAGCCGCTCGGCCCGTGTCGTATCCAGCGCGACCAGACGGGCGTGATGGTGCGGGCTGCGCACGACTTTGGCGTGCGCCATTCCCGCCATCACGATGTCCTCGACATACTTGGCCCGTCCGGTCACCTTGGCGACGGAGTCGGTGCGAATGGCGTCGCCGCCGATGATGGGTTGAGAGACTTCCGAAGTCTGGGGAGACTTCGGAAGTCTGGCGTCGCCTCGTATCCGCGCGGCGGCCAATTCCACGGCCTGCACGATACGCTTGTAGCCAGTGCAGCGGCAGAGATTGCCCGACAGCGCCTCGATGATCTGCTCGCGGGAGGGACTGGGCTCACGGTCGAGCAGGGCCTTGGCCGCCATCAGCATGCCAGGGGTGCAGTAGCCGCACTGCACCGCGCCGACCTCAATGAAGGCCGCTTGCAACGGGTGGAGATCTTCGAGTTCGTGGCCCGCGTCTGGGCTGAGCCCCTCGACGGTCAGCACGCGCCGCCCGGCGACCTTGCCCAGCGGCGTGAGGCAGGAGCGCACCGGCACTCCATCCAGCAGCACGGTGCAAGCGCCGCACTCGCCCTCGTGGTCGCAGCCTTGTTTGGTGCCGGTCAGGCCCAGATCGTCGCGCAGCACGTCGAGCAGCGGGCGGGCGGGGTCGACGTCGATGGTGATGGGTTGATTGTTAAGCGTGAAAGTTAGTTCCATAGTTTTTGACAATGAGTTTCCGTCACCGAGCGGTAACTTCACCTACCCAGTGCACCCAGGGGACTTCGGGTTCCACTTGATCCACCAGCCGACGATCAGCGGTCCAAAAATCACCTCCGAGCGTCTCCGCCAGAGACAGATAGTGGGCGTCGTAAGCAACAGGCTGGTTCAAACGCTCAGCCCAGCGCAGAGCCAACCGATCCAATTCCAGTGTTGGGGGCACCAGGTAGACTCCCAGGTGCATCAACGCCTCAAGACAGGTCTCAGCCTCCTGCAGGGACATCCCCGTGATAGAGACCGCTTTGCGCAATGCAGAGGTGACTTCATAGGCCCACAGATCTGGAGCGAAGACATCTGTCTGGTTGACGCTCCATTGCTCCCATAGAATCTGAGCCTGTTCTGAGTAAGGGGTGGGTAGCACCAGGGCAATAGCCAGGTTGGCGTCAATTATCTGCTTCATATTCCTCTTTGTCCTCTGCGACAAACACAGAAGTTAGCCTGCGTTCTCGCTCCTGACGGGCAGCCTGGACAAGATCAACTGTTACGGTGCCATACTGAGCAGCAAAGGCATCGCGTAAACAATTTGCTTCTTTCAGCACCTCAGCTCTCTCTCCACGCTGTTCAGACGGTCGCAGACACTTCGCTTGGATATCTTCAACATCAAGTGTCTCATCGGCTCGTTCCGCTTCCAGGGCCTCAGCCAATGCCTCCTCCAGTTCCTCCAAACGGCGCAGATCCTCAATGCTGATCACCGCCGCCTTGGGTTTACGGTGACTGGTGACCACGATCCGCTCCTGCCCATAGGCCGCCCGGTTCAAAAACTCAGAAAAAGATTTCTTTGCTTCGGTTACACTCACACGGGACATATGTCACCTCCTATTTCCTGGCAAAACCTTTCCGATGAGGCCAATTATACCAAAAAGACCAGATTGGGCAAAATGAAGATACCACACAGATGGGGTCCAGCCCTCTACCCTGTGCTGTAGCGCTCTTCGGCGGCACGCAGGATCGCCTCGATCTCCTCGGCCGCGCCATCGGGGAGAGGCGGCGGTTGATGGGTGGCGAGGATGGTCTCCAGGCGGGCCGCGATACGGTCGTTCATGGTCTCCGCGCCGGCCGCCTCCCAGATCTCCCAGGGGTCGCGGTCCATCAGCTTCGGGACCCAGATTTCCTGACGGCAGCGCCGGGCCGTCTCCCGCTCGGCCAGGAAATGGCCGCCCGGGCCGACCGCGTCGATCAGGTCGAGCATCAGCGTGTCGTCGCTGATCTCGATCCCGCGCATCACGCGCCGCGCCATAGCAATGAGCTCGTCGTTCATCACCAACATCTCCAGCGAGCCGATGTCGGCGCAGTCGAGGAAGCCCACGTCATGCACCAGCGCCGCGCCGCTCAGGCCGGAGAGCAGCACCTGCAAGGCGCTCTCAATGGCGGCCTGGGGATCGACCACTTTCGACTCGGAGGCCCCAGCGGTTCCCATGAAGGGCAGCTCAAGATAGCGGCAGATGTCGGATAGGGCCGCGCTGAAAAGGCTCATCTCCGGGCCACCATAGGATGGTCGCGCCGTGTGCAGATCGGTCGGCTGGGGCGCGCTCCCGACGCAGACCGGAGCACCGCGCTTCTTCAGTTGCATGATGGCCAAGCCGCTCAACATACCGGCCAGCGAGATGACCAACGTTCCCGCGCCCGTGATCGGCGCGGTGCTGCCGGCCGAGCCGCCGCCCAGATAGACGAGGGGCAGACCATGCTCGACGGCCCAAAGCGAGTTCGCCAAGTCCTCATCGGTGTGCTGAAGCGGGGCCTGGAAAGTGGTGAACAGCGCCAGGAAAGGCCGACGACGGAGCGCCTCCTCGCTTCCGGCGACGGCCAGAGCGATCTGGTAGATGTCGGCCACGTTCTCGGCTGAGTAGGCCCAAGGGAGCACGGGCTTGGCGGTGTTGGCGATCATCTCGGCGAACTCGTAGACGGGGGCCAACTCCGGCGTCACGTCGTCGATCAGGGCCAAGCCCATCACATAATCGATGTTGTCAAGCGCATCGGAGACCAAAGCGGTCAGTCCAGGGTCGCCGCGCCGGGATTTGCGGTGCTCGCCGGTTTCCGGGTCCACAAAATAGGTACAAGTTGGGCCGGGGCCGAAGTAGACCCGATCGGGCGCGATCTGCATGCGGCGCTCCTCATCCTGCGCACTGAGCGGTTCGACTGAGCTCGCCGAAGTCCTGCCGAAGGGGCGCCCCCAGATGGTGAAGGTGCGCGGATTGGACGCGATGCCATCCTGAATGATGTGCGGCGGGATGTACACGCGCTGACCATCGACGTCCGCGCCGGCTGCGGCGAGCAAATCCCGCGCCTCAGCGTTGCGCACCTGCACGCCCGTGCGCTCCAAGCACTCCAAAGTAGCGCGGTAAACCTTCTCGATCTGACGATCGGACAAGACGCGAAACTGCGGCGTCTGATGAGCGGAATAATTGGTATCCATCATAACTCCTTACGTTTTTACGTTTTACGCTTTACG
>CAZDYW010000207.1:0-5213 GCA_964509655.1 uncultured Anaerolineales bacterium | reverse complement strand
CATATGAAGCTTGATTTGGGAATTGTCATCACCAGTTATAACACCCGCGATCTGTTACGCGCTTGTCTGCGCTCCGTTTACGCCAGCCAAGGCGATTTCACGCTGGAGGTGTGTGTGGTGGACAATGCCTCATCGGATCACAGCGCCGAGATGGTTGCCGATGAGTTTCCCCAGACGCGCCTGATTGCAAACCAGGAGAACCTCGGTTATCCCACCGCCAACAATCAGGGCCTTCGCGCTTTCGGCTTCCGCTCTCCGCCCGTGGCCCCTGAAGCACAAGCGCCGCGCTTTGCCTTGCTCCTTAACCCCGACACGGAACTGCCGCCGGACGGCTTGGCCGCCATGCTCGATTTTATGGGCCGTCATCCGGAGGCTGGTGCCGCTGGCCCCAAGCTGGTGCGCCCCGATGGCTCGCTCGATCTGGCCTGTCGGCGCTCATTTCCCACGCCGGAGGTCTCTTTCTATCGCTTGCTGGGCCTATCCCGTCTCTTCCCGCGCAGCCCCCGCTTCGGTCGTTACAATCTCACCTACCTTGATCCAGACCAGGTCGCCGAGGTGGATTCTGTGGTAGGAGCCTTCATGCTAGTGCGCTCGGAGGCCATCGCCCAGGTCGGGCTGATGGACGAGCAGTTTTTTATGTATGGTGAGGACCTGGATTGGGCTTATCGCATCAAGGAGGCCGGCTGGAAGGTTTACTACAATCCCTCGACGACCGTTTTGCACGTCAAACGGGCCGCCAGCCGCCACAGTGCGCGGGCGCAGGTCGAGTTCTATCGCGCGATGGATATTTTCTACCGTAAACATTACGCCAAGCAGACCGCTTGGTGGTTGCACATTCTCATAGTCAGCGCCATATCGCTGCGCCTCAAGATCGAGCAGCTACTTTCAACCAGATTGGTTCAATCTCAAAGATTGAACCAATCTTGAATTTGTGGAGGACAAGCGGTGAAGTCAAAAACGCGAACGCAGGTAATCTTTACACTCACCTTGGCCCTCACCGATGGCGTGATGGCGGCCCTGGCGCTCATGCTGGCCTACTGGATGCGACGCTGGATCGCCTGGCCGAATGAAGCCCAGAATATGGGCAGTTTCCTCGACTACCTCAGCATCGAGATGGCCCACATCATATCCATTCTGATGGTCTTCGCTTTCGCCGGACTATATCACCTGACCCGCACGACCTCGCGCGTGGACGAACTCGCCTCCGTCTTCGCCTCCACCACGCTGGGCACTTTAATGGGGGTGGCGCTCTCCTCGCTGCTTTTCAAGAACAGCCCGCTGGAGATGGACTATTCACGGGGTATGATCTTCTACGGATGGGGAATGACCATCCTGCTGGTCACTTTGGGGCGAATGGCCCATGCCAAAGTTCGTACTCAACTGCGACAGCGCGGTTGGGGTTGCGACCGGGTGCTCATCGTCGGCGCCAACAACGTGGGTCGGATGATCTTCCAGAAGATACAGTCTAATCCGGGAATGGGGTATGAAGTGGTCGGCTTCGTTGCCACGAATGGCGCCGGCGACGTGCCCGTGGGCGCTGATCTCCTCGGTCAAGCCAGTAACTTGGCCCCGCTTATCGACAAACATCAGATAGATGAGGTCATCATCGCTCTGCCGGAGGCTACCCATCACGAGATACTGATGCTGCTTTCAGAATGTGAGCGCGGGCAGGTGACCGTCAAGGTCTTCCCCGATGTGTTCCAGATTATGGCCAGCCCGGTCAGCATCGGCGACCTGGGCGGGCTGCCACTGTTGACCGTGCGCGACATCGCACTCCGAGGCTGGCGGCGCACGGCGAAGCGGACGATGGACATTGTCGGAGCGGTCTGCGGGCTGGTTCTGCTCTCGCCGCTGTTGATGCTGGTGGCGGTGTTGGTCAAGCTGGATTCGCGCGGCCCGGTCTTCTACGCGCAGGAGCGGATGGGCCTTGATGCCAGCCCTTTTCAGATGTTGAAGTTTCGCTCGATGCAGCAAAATGCCGAGGCCAATGGCCCCGGCTGGACGGTGGAGGATGACCCGCGCGTCACGAGGTTGGGGCGCATTATGCGACGCATCAACGTGGATGAATTGCCGCAACTGATCAACGTGCTGATGGGGGATATGAGTTTGGTCGGGCCGCGCCCGGAGCGCCCGATTTACGTCAACCAATTCCGCCGCTCCATCCCGCGCTACATGGACCGTCACTGGGAAAAGGCGGGCATCACCGGCTGGGCCCAGGTGAACGGACTGCGTGGCGATACTTCAATCGCCGAGCGGACCAAGTATGATCTTTGGTACATCGAGAACTGGTCCTTGGCTTTGGACTTCAAAATTTTGCTGCGCACTATTTTCAACACCTTCGAATCGCCGAACGCATACTGAGGGTTGGGGGGTAGATTGGGAGCGCGGCTGAAGATTCAGCCGCTGAATCTTCAGCCAGCATCTTGCTGGCATTGGGCAGAGGAGAAATTATGAGCGAGATCAAGCAGGTCATCAAGCGAACCGGCGCTGTAGTCCCTTTCAAAAAAGAGCGCATCACCAACGCCATCTATCGCGCGGCGGTGGCTGTGGGGGGACGTGATCGCTCCATCGCCGAAGGGCTGGCCGATCAGGTCGTGGCGATATTGGAGGAGACAAGGCAGCCTGACCGTCCTCCCACCGTCGAGGAAATTCAGGATGTAGTCGAGAAGGTGTTGATCGAAAACGGGCATGCGAAGACGGCCAAAGCCTACATCCTCTACCGCGAAGAGCGGGCCCGCCGCCGCCGCGAGCGTGCTAAGCGCTCGGCCCGGCCCTCCGATAATATCCCCTGGCACAAAATATGGGATGTCCTAAACTGGGCCGTGGAGCACGAACTCCACACCGTCGAGCAGTTGAACACGCGCATCGAGCGGGGCGAATTTCCACAGATCGTGCGCGAGACCGACCATGCCTACATTGAGGACGTCACCACGGCGGCCGAGATGATCAAGGATCGCCTCGATGAGGTGCGGATTGTGATCATCGCCGGCCCTTCCTCCTCGGGGAAGACGACTACCACCGTCAAGCTCAGCCATCTGCTCGCGAAGGCCGGGCTCGATCTCGTGCCGCTCACGGTGGACAACTACTTCTTCGACCTGGAGCTTCACCCCAAGGATGAGTTTGGAGATTATGATTTCGAGACCCCCCAGGCGCTAGACCTGGAGCTGATCAATCAGCACCTGAAGCGCTTGCTGGAGGGAGAGGAAGTGCTCCTGCCCTTCTATGATTTCAAGACCGGGCAGCGGCACGAGGCGCGGACACCGATGCAGATCGGGCCGGACGAGGCGATTCTAATCGACAGCCTGCACGGCCTATATCCGCCGATGACCGAGGGCATCGATGAGGGAGTGAAATTCAAGCTCTACATCGAGCCGCTGCTGCAAATGAAGGGGCCGGATGGAAAGTATGTGCGTTGGACCGATCTGCGCTTGATGCGCCGGATGGTGCGCGACGCTGCCTACCGCGCCTATGATCCACAGCGCACGCTGGAACATTGGCACTATGTGCGCAGCAGCGAGATGCGCAACATCATCCCCTATGCCAACACCGCCGATTACGTCGTCAACAGCGGCTTGCCCTACGAGCTGCCCGTTATGCGAGCCAGGCTGTTCGACCACTTTGAGGAATGGGTGGAGCTGTATGAGGATGATCCACTCCGACAGGACGCTCACTTGCGCTCCGAACGGGTCCATCGCTTGCTGAAGTCCGTCGTCCCCGTCGAGGACGAATCGGCCATCCCGCCCGACTCACTGCTGCGTGAGTTCATCGGCGGCAGTTGCTACGAGTATTAGCTGCACCAGCACCGTCTGTTCACGGCGGTGCGGCTATATTTCCGAGCCCACGGTTTTGCGGGCCTGCTCAATTTGGGCCTGCACTGCTGCTGGCGCTGTGCCACCCACCACGCCCCGCGCTTCCACAGAGCGCTCGAAGTTGAAGACCTCGTACACATCCTCCGCGAAGGCCGGGTGGATTGCCCGGTACTCGGCCAGCGCAAGCTCTTTCAGTGAGAGCCCCAGTTCCTCCGCCCGCTTTACGACCTGCCCCACCAGTTGATGGCTCTCGCGAAAGGGCACCCCCTTGCGCACCAGATAATCGGCCAGATCGGTGGCCAGCATTCCATCGTCCAGCGCGGAGGCCATGCGGTCGGCCCGCACCCGGAGCGTGCGCACCACGCCGGTCGCGATGGGCAGCTCCAGCTTCAGCGTGTCGATGGTGTCGAAAAGCCCCTCCTTGTCCTCTTGCAGGTCCTTGTTGTAGGCGGTTGGCAATCCCTTCATGGTCGTCAAAAGGCCGGTCAGATGGCCCACTATCCGCCCGCTCTTCCCGCGTATCAGTTCCAGCGAATCGGGATTCCTCTTCTGGGGCATTAGGCTGGAGCCTGTGGCGTAGGCGTCGGCGATTTCCACGAAGCCGAACTCGCGGCTGGCCCAGATGATGAGATCTTCCGCCAGGTTGCTGAGGTGAACCTGAGTCAGCGCGGCCCAGTTCAGGAACTCCGCCACGTAGTCGCGATCATTTACCGCGTCGATGCTGTTCTGGCTGACGCTCTCGAAGCCCAGAGCGGCGGCCAGGGCCGCGCGGTCGATGTCGAAGGGGTTTCCGGCCAAGGCCCCGGCGCCGAGTGGGCAGACGCGCATGCGCTTCTCGATCCCGATCAGCCGCTCATAGTCGCGCTGGAACTTCCAGAAGAAGGCCAGCAGCCAATGGCTGAAGAGGATCGGCTGCGCCTGTTGCAGGTGTGTGTAGCCGGGCATCAGCACGCCCATGTGGGCCTCGGCATGCTCGATGATGACCGCTTGCAGATCACGCAACATCTCGCGCAGCTTGGCCGATTCTTCGAGCAAGTAGAGCCGCATATCGGTCGCCACTTGATCGTTGCGCGAGCGCCCGGTGTGGAGCTTGCCCGCCGTCGGGCCGACCAGTTCGCCCAGGCGACGCTCGACGGCGGTATGAATGTCCTCGTCCTCGGGCTGAATCTCGAACGCGCCGGCGTCGAACTCGGCCCGCACCTGCTCCAGCCCGGCGACGAGTTGCTCGTGTTCCGCCTCGGTGATGAGACCGGCTCGCGCCAGCGCTCCCGCGTAGGCGATACTGCCCGCGATGTCCGCAGCGTACAGCCGCCGGTCGAAGCGGATGGAATCGTTAAAGCGTTTCATCAATGCGTCCGTCTCTTCTGCAAAGCGTCCGCCCCATAGAGTCATATCGTCTCCTTG
>CAZDYW010000206.1:0-5227 GCA_964509655.1 uncultured Anaerolineales bacterium | reverse complement strand
TCTCCCCCTTGGGGGAGAGGGGACACGACTCCCTCTATGAGTACACGAGTGATCACCGTACTTGTCCTGACGGTTCTCATCTACAGCATCGAGACATTGGCCTACGCAGCCCAACTGGCCGGCGTGCGCACAGGCCGCCCCACACAAGCTCGTTCCATCTACAACCTGCTGGCACTTTCCGCCCGAGCCGCCAACGCGCTCCAGACGACGCTTCTGGCCGGGGTAGTGGATCGAGCGGTGGCAACGGGCACGTCGGCCAACCTGACAACCACACTGCGCTGGGTTCTGGTTGGAGCTGCGGGCGGGATCATCCTGGGAGGAACTTTTGTACCCTCACTTTCGCGTCTCCTGGAGCGAGCGGTTCACTCCTACACCCAACGGCGCTCTATGCCGCGCGTGATTCTGCACGGGCTGAGCATCGAAGTGCTGCCTCGCGCACGTGGTGATCTACGCCGTCCTCAGATCAGCACGCTCCTTTGGGCCGGTCGCCATCGCCTGCCTTGGCGATGGATCGCGCTCACGATGATAGTTTACACACTCTACGCCGTATCCGGCCCGGCGGCTCAGATCGCCAGCGCCATCACGCCGAGAGGCGCACGCACGGCGCTCACGCTGCCCTCCTTCCTCACCGGCATCGGCACGATTCTGATGGTGCTAATGGTCGATCCGCTGACAGCCCATATTGTGGATCAAGCACTGCGAGGTGAACGTCCTTCATCCGACGTGACCGCCGTCACGGTCTGGCAGATCGGCGGACGGTTAGTCGGGGTTACGCTAGCCCAGCTTTTGCTGAGTCCCGTGGCTACCACATTGGCCCGTGTGGCAAACTATTTGGTTTAGGCGCTATCCGTAGTTTATACCTACTCGACTTTTTTTCTACGTAGTTTTCCACCACGCCCTCCCTCTCAAAAATCCAGATTTTCTACCCTTTACAAGCACGACTAGGTGAAATATAATTGAGCCAAGTTAGGGCCTAATAGTCTTTGAGAAGACTTACGGGCTATTTCTCTATTCTATCAACCCAGTCGATCTTGTTTCGGTCTAATATGAGGGAAGCACTATGGATCCAATCTCTGTCATGCTCATAGACGATAATCCCATCTTCCTCCGTGCGGCGGTTCAGTTTTTAGAGGCGCAAGAGGACATAATTGTGGTGGGGACGGCTAAAGAAGGAAAAGAGGCGCTGAATTGCGTTCACGACCTGAATCCCCAAGCCATTCTGATCGATCTGGCTATGCCCGGATTGCCGGGGCTGGAGGCCATTCCCCGGCTGCGGGATATATTTCCCCAAGCAAACCTCATCGCACTGACTGTGCTGGACACCAGCAGCTTTCGGAAGGCCGCATTGGACGCCGGGGCAAATGCTTTTATCCCCAAATCTCGAATGCGAACCGATCTGGTACCAACTATTCGTCAACTCGCATCCGGAGACTCTGACGGCGTGATGGATCAAAGCCAAATTACTCTAACGACGCAAAATGATACTAACCAACGCATCCTCGTTATGGAGGATGACAATGATCTACGCAGCGTCTTCACACGTGCGCTGCGTGCAGCCGATTACGAGGTACACCCAGCAGCGACGGTGCAACAGGCGATCGATTTCCTGGAACAAACACGTTTTGATGTCTTAATCTGCGACGTCCACATGGGAGGCGCTCGCGGCACCGACTTGCTACGAGATTCCAACGATATGCTCTTCACCAGCGGCGCCCAGGTCGTTATGGTCTCTGGACATCCGGAGTACCGCGACACCTGTGAGAAAATGGGAGTGGACTTTTTCCTGGAAAAGCCGGTCTCCGTCAACACGCTGGTGACTCTAATGAACCGCCTGACCGGGCGCCACGATTACCCCAGCAATACGTAACGCACCTGTAACAGAAAATTTATCTAAGATTAGGTATACTGAAGTCTGTCCCGGACATTCAAAGAGGAGAAACTGCAAATGAAAATGAGATCAAAGTCCTACACTTATCTCAGGGTAGTGGCATTCATAGCCCTGATCAGCTTGCTTCTGGCGGCCTGTAACCCTAGTGCGCCGGAAAATGGAGATAATGGGGAAAGCGGGAGTGATGGACCACTCACGCAGACCAGCATCCAGTTCTCCTGGGTGCACACAATCGAGTTCGCCGGATTCTACAGCGCGGTCGAACGTGGTTACTACGAAGATGAAGGACTCGAAGTGCGCTTGGAGGAGGGCGGGATCGACGAGAGCGGGAACTACATCGATCCCCTGCAACAAGTGCTGAATGGTGAAACTGACTTCGGCGTCTTCGGAGCCGATCAGCTCATCTTGGCACGCGGATCCGGAAATCCGGTCGTAGCTATCGCCACGATTTACCAGCGCAGTCCGCTGGCACTGGCATCTCTGGCGGAAAGCGGCATCCAAACCCCTCAAGACCTAGCGGGCAAAAAAGTCGCATTAGCATTTGGCTCGGTAGAGGAAGAGACCTTCAAGGCATTGCTCTCCTCACAGGGCATCGAGGAATCCGAGGTCACCATCGTACAATCAGATCATACCCTGGATGCCCTCACCACCGGCGAGGTCGATGCACAGATGGCCTTCGTCACCAACGAGGTAGTCGCCCTGAAGCAGCAGGGGTTCGAGACCAACGTCATCCTACCCAGCGACTATGGCATCGACGTCTACAGCAACGTGATCTTCACCACCGAAGAGATGATTCAAAATCAGCCCGATTTGGTGGAAAAATTCCTGCGGGCGACGATGCGCGGTTACGAAGAGGCTATGTCAGATCCCAAACACGCAGCCCAATTGTCCGTGGAGTGGAATGAAGATTTGACTGTTGAAAACGAGCAAGCGAGTATGCAGGCATCCCTGCCATTGATCAAACCAGCTGGCAGTCAACCCGGTATGATGACGGACGAAGCTTGGGAAAAAGCCCATCAATTTGTATTAGACCAGGAAATGATGGAAGGGTCAGTCAACATAAGCGATGCCTACACGCTATCTTTCTTGAACAAGGTGTATAACGATTAAACGCATTTCTATGGGGCGGGCTGATTACGGAGGCAAAATGGAGAAAAGGGAAACAAACGGGAACCACCACCTAGAAAAAACCAACATACCATTCTGGCGACAGTTGCGCTGGAACTTGGTGATCTACTTCGTATTGTTGGTCGTCCTCCCGATGGCAGGTGTGACTGGTATCCTCATCCAGCGCACAACTGCGGAAACCACGCGGGATGTGACCGACCACCTCTCATCGGTGAGCCAGCTAAAGATAGACCAGATCAAAAACTGGTTGGAAAACACTCAAGACACCTTGAGACTGACGGCCGCGGGCCCAAACGGTGCTAAGTTTAGCTCTCTATTGCTCGCCACATCCGAGGATGAGACATATACCCAACAACAAAGCGAAGTCAGCGACTTGCTGAAAGATTCCGCTGGTTCACAGGACTTTTTCAACAAGTTCATTCTCTACGACAACAAGGGTAAAGTCATCGCTGCATCCGATGAAACCGACATAGGTAAGATCATCAGCAACCGCCCCTACTACGACAACAGCCTGGTAGGCGAATTCATTCAATCCCCATACTATGCCCTCGCTACCGGGGAGTTGAACATGGTCGCCACCAGGCCAATGGTCGACGAGAATGGCAAGACAGTAGGTGTACTCGCCGGTCAGCTCGACTTGCGTCCCCTGAACGACATTATGATCCAGCGAGCTGGCCTGGGACAGACGGGCGAGACCTACTTGATCAGCGCCGAGAGCAACTACCTGCTGACAGCCAGCCGTTTCGAGGAAGCGGGATACATCGCCACGCGGGCCTACCACAGCCAGGGCATAGACAGCGCCCTGCAAGGCGAGGATGGCGCTGGCGTCTACGAGGACTATCGCGAGCCACCGGTACGAGTGGTTGGCGTCTATCGCTGGGTACCGGAGCTTCAAGCTGCGCTGATGGCGGAGCAGAACGTATCGGAGGCGCTGGCCGCTGCGACGGCGACCCGAAACTTCATCATCGCCGTGGCCAGCGGTTTCGCGCTGCTGGCGGCAGGCATCGGTCTCTACGTCGCCACGCGCGTCTCCAACCCGGTCAACAGGCTGACAGAAGTTGCATCTCGGATCGCTTCCGGAGATTTGACGGCACGCGCCAGAACCGAGGTTAGTAACGAGATCGGCATCCTGGCCAACACCTTCAACGCGATGGTAGAGCGAGTGAGCAGCCTGCTCACCGACGTGCAGGAACGCAGCGCTGAGCTGGAGGAACGTACCCGCGAGCTGGAGGCCAGTCAGCGCGTCACCTTCGCCGCCAGTGAGCGAGCCACACCCGAGGAGATACTGGGCCTGGTGGTGGAGTTGATCCGCGATCAGTTCCAACTCTACCACGCTCAGGTATACATCGTCGATGAAGAACAGCAAGCCGCTGTGCTGCGCCAATCCACCGGCTACGCCGGAAGGCAGCTCTTGCAGCGCAAGCACAAGATCCCACTGGAGGCCACCGCTCTGGTCACCAAGGCCATCCAAACCGCAGAGCCGGTGCTGGTGGACGATACAGGCGCTGATCCGAATTTCATGCCCAACCCCTTGCTGCCCGACACCAAGTCGGAGTTGGTGGTGCCGCTACAGCGAGATGAACAAGTCATCGGCGTGCTGGACGTGCAGGATCGTGAGCCAGGACGCTTCGATGAGAGCACGATCAACCTCTTCCAGTCGATGACGGATCAGGTGGCAATGCTCTTCGAGAACGCCGAGCTGATGGAGCGCGTCAGCAGGCGCACCGACGCACTGACCGCTTTCACCAACCAGTTGCGTACCGCCACCCAGATCGCCCGGCGCTTGAACACCATTCTAGATCCGGAACGTCTGGCACGGGAGACGGTCGAGATGTTGCAGAGCCGCTTCGGCCTCTACCACGCCCACATCTACCTCCTGAACGAAAGGACGCGAGAGCTTAATATGCACGTCGGTTCCGGCGAGGTGGGGCGGGTGCTGAAGGAACGCGGTCACTCCATCGATCTGGACGCGGAGAAGAGCCTGGTGGCCCGCGCCGCTCATGGCCGACACACGGTAGCCATAGACGACACCAGCCTCGAATCCGACTTCATGCCCAACCCACTGCTGCCCGAGACGCGCTCCGAGGTAGCGGTGCCGCTGATTGTGGGTGACGATGTGCTGGGCGTGCTGGACGTGCAGGACAACCAGCCCAATCGCTTCTCCGAGGCGGACGTGGATACTCTCGGTATCCTGGCAGGACAGATCGCCAC
>CAZDYW010000205.1:0-5237 GCA_964509655.1 uncultured Anaerolineales bacterium | reverse complement strand
CGATAGTAATCGATCAGCGGGCTGGTCTGCTTCCAGTAGACTTCAAGGCGCTTGCGTACCGTCTCCGGCTTGTCGTCATCGCGCTGGTAAAGTTCACCGCCACACTTATCACACACGCCGGGCTCCTCCGGCGGGTTGAACTTGACATGGTATGATTCCCCGCATTTGCGGCAAATGCGACGTCCGCTCACGCGATCAACCAGCACTTCGTCGGGCACAGCGATGTAGGGCACCGCATCGATCCCGTGCCCCTGATCGGACAGCGCCTCGTCAAGGGCCTCGGCCTGAGCGATGGTGCGCGGAAAACCGTCCAGCAGGGCACCGTCGGCGCAGTCGGGCCGGCCGAGGCGATCCATCACCATGGCGATGGTGACGTCGTCGGGCACCAACTCGCCGCGATCCATGTATTCCTTGGCCTTCAACCCCAATTCAGTCTCGTTCTTGAGATTCTCCCGAAAAAGATCTCCGCTGGCGATGTGGGGCAGACCTAAATCCTCATGCAAACGAGCTGCTTGGGTTCCTTTACCCGAAGCCGGCGGGCCTAGAAGCACGATATACCGGGGTTCGTCTGACATAGGGCACCTCCTTGATGGATATGAAATTGGTTTTGCGGATAACGATGTAAAATGTGGATGTGCGAGACAGCTATAGTCACAAGAAGAGGATACACCGGGGCGAAAAAAGATCGGTGTATGAAGTAGGACTCACGTCGTTGGAATGTATTTTATTCAACCCTCAGAGATTGTCAAACTCAACGGGGCCGCGCTTCCTATCCGGCACAATTGGTCCAATTGAGCAGGAAATCGCGGAAGCCTTCGCCCGATCCCGCATCACGCTGCACCACGACCACACCCGCATCACGAAAAATAATCCCATACCGGTCGATGTCGAGCTGCGAGAAGTATTCTCTATACTGCTCACAGACCATAAAGCGCTGATCATAGAGGTTGATGAAAATCACATCGGGGTCGGGCAGCGGATCGCGCTGAGAGGGAAGGCCGATGATGTACAATCCTTCGCGCTGCGCCAGGTGGGGAGCGTAGGCATTAGTGGTGACGAGGGGAACCTCCGACGGGACGATGGCGAGGGCGCGACGCACCGCATCGGCGTTCGGCAAACGGGCCCAAGGCGACGGCAAGGCACTGGCCTCAGTGAAGGGATTATCGAGCGCCAACGCCAGGAGGCCCAGGCACAGCACGCCCACCGCCGCGATCCGCCAAGTCACTCGGTGGGCCAAGAGGGGCCGAAAGCGTTCCATCCCGGTCACCATGGCGAGCATGATGAAGGGGATAATGGGCACCGTGTACTGGCAGTAGATCGCGGCTTGGCAATGGTGCCGAGCCAGGAGATTGATGAGCAACCCCGGCGCAGCCAAAAGAAGCTCAGGTAATCCCAGCAAGGCAAGAAAACCGATGGGCGCCAAGAGCTGGAGCAGATACAGTCCCTTCGCGGGTTCGATGAGGCGACGCCCGACATACCCCGGTCTGGTGAGCAACGTGCCGAGCATCTGAGCCGGGCTCTCTCCCAGCCAGCCGTAGCGGGCCAGTGTATCGGAGGGACCTTGGCGCAAGCTGGGAATGAGCCAGAACATCGTCAGGCCGGAAACCGCCACCCCCACGCCGAACCACGTCAAACCAAACTTCACATGTCGATGGAAGAGTGCAGCGTACAGCCCAAAAATGGCGACACTGAAGCCTAGATTCTCCTTGCTCAAAAGCGGCACCAGCAGCCAGAATGAAGCCCACCCCAGCTCATCCTGATCGAGCGCATCGAAGGCGGCGATGAAGGCCGGAACCGCCAAAGCCTCCGGGTGAAAGTCGAAGCGGTTGAGGAAACCGAGGGCCGGATAGAGCAGATAAGCCGCCGCCGGAATCAGGGCTAAAGCCTCACTTCCCCAACGACGGCGGGCGATCCGATAAAGCGGCCAAGCTCCGAGGGCCAAGCCGACGGTCTGCACCCAGAGCAAAAGCTCCGGGGATGGAAACAGAGCGTAGAGGGGCAGCAGGGCCAACATCAGCGGCTGGAAATGGTCGGCGAAAGCGTTCTCCACCTCGACGGAGCTGGCGAAGAAGCGGCCATGGAGCGTGTTCCAGATGACCTGCTCCTTGATCGCCAAATCGTAACCGGTGGAATTGAAGCGCCGATGGCGCGTGACCGACAGCCAGCCGTAGGCCGCGACATAGATCAGGATCATGACCAACAACACGCTCACCGCTAGATAATTCCTGCGCGGCGGAGATAATCGCCCGGAATGGGAAGGAGCGCCGATAAACAGTCCACACAACAGGAGAATACCGACGAGGATCAGCCAGGCGCCGCTTATGATGAGCAGGGCTTGGAGCCGAGCCGCTTGCCAGGGGAAGATCCCCAGATCCACTTCACGCGCCAGAAACGCGCCCCAAAGGGCCAGTGCGCCGAGCGATAGGCTGAAGATCACAGCGCCGATGCGAAAGCTTCGCTTGGAAATTGCAGTTTTCATTGTCGGAAGTATAGGTCACCTCGTGTAAAAGTCAAAGAGGAAGCACGGCTGAATCTTCAGCCGCCATCCTGGCGCTCCATTGCAACTTATGCGGGCCAATCAACGTAAACATAGGGGGCAGGCAGGCTGATAAGTGCTTCCCCTTTTCTTGGGGATGCGATATAATAGCATACACAGTGACAACACGAGGAGATTTCATTCTCCATCGCAGCCTAACCACAGATCCATATTTAGCTTCCCGTCGAGACATTGAAGGAGAGTGTGACATGAAACATGTTCGCCGAGTTCTGTTCCTGATATTGTTATTTTCGGTCGTGTTGATTCCGACCGGCGCCACCCGAGCCCAAAGCAAAACCCTCTACTGGGACCGCTTCGATGTGAACATCACCATCCTCTCCAACGGCGATTTCGTCGTCGAGGAGGTACAAGAAATTACCTTCACCAGCGGGGAGTTCCACTTCGGCTACCGTAACATCCCGATGGGCCGCCTGGAGAACATCACCGACGTCGAGGTCTGGGAGGGCAACCGCGAATATGGCGAGGGCTATGGCAGTGACTATACCTTCGAGACCTTCGTGGACGAGGGGGACTTCAACATCAAGTGGTATTTCCCCTACACCTCAAACTCCTCCCACGAGTTCGTCCTCCGCTATACCGTCCAGGGAGGGCTGCGTTACTATGAAGGCGGCGACCAGCTATATTGGAAGGCGGTCTACGCTGACCGTACCTTCCCCGTCTATGAGTCCACCGTCACAGTCCGCTTGCCGGATGGGGCGAGCGCCGATCCTGTGGCCGCTTACAGTACCGATGCCTCCGTGGAAGGGCAGGGCACTGACACCGTCACCTTCACGGCACAGGAAACGATAGACGCCGGGCAAGAGTTCGAGGTGCGCGTGCAGTTCCCGCACGGGATCGTGGGCGGTTCTGAGCCGGATTGGCAGGCGGCCTACGACCGTGAAGCCGAGTGGGAGGAGAAATACAAGCCGCTGGCCGATCTCGGATTGGGCGCTCTCGGTGTGCTGACGCTGATCGGCGGCCCGGTCGGGCTGCTGTTGCTCTGGTATCTGCGCGGGCGCGACCCCAAGGTGGCCTTGCCGGCCGAGTACATCACCGAGCCGCCCTCCGACGACCCGCCCGGCGTGGCCGGCACCCTGGTCGACGAGAAGGCCGATATGCAGGACATCATCGCCACGCTGGTCGATCTGGCGCGACGCGGGTATCTCACCATCGAGGAAGAGAAGGAAGCGGGCTTTTTCGGCGGGAGCAGCTACGATTTTGTCTTCCGGCGCACCGACAAATCCAACAGCGATCTGCTTCCATATGAGCAACGGTTGCTGAGCAAGATTTTCGGCACCCGCACCACAAAGCGCATGTCCGACCTGAAGAACAAGTTCTACACAGCCATCCCCGACATCAAGAAGCGGCTTTACAAAACCGTGGTAAAACAGGGGTACTTCGGCTCCAGCCCGCAGGGCACGCGCGGCAGGTATATCGGACTAGGCATCGGGGCGCTGATCGCAACTTTCGCCTGTGGCATCGCTGGCATCGTTATGATCTCGGAGTACAGCGGGGCCATCGTCTGCCCCTTCGTCGGGATAGGTCTCACGTCCATCGGGATAGCCATCATCGGCCAGTGGATGCCGGTCAAGACGCGCAAGGGCGCGGAGCAGGCCGCACGCTGGGACGCCTTCAAGCGTTATCTAAAGGACATCGAGAAATACACCGATCTGACCGAGGCCACGGAGCAGTTCGAGAAGTATCTGCCCTACGCCATCGCCTTCGGGGTCGATAGGAGCTGGGTGCGCAAATTCTCGCGCCTGGAGGAGACGGGCCGGGGGTACGTGCCTATGCCGATATGGTACACTCCAATGGGGTATCATCGCGGGCGCGTCGGCCGGGGCCGTGCGGTCTCAAGCGCGGCCAGAGCGGCGGGCCAGGGCTCTGCTCCATCCCTCCAGGATATGTCGGATGGTCTGGCCGGCGGGCTGCAGAACATGTCGGATGGGCTCACCTCGATGTTGAACTCGGCCGGCAGCACGCTGACCAGCAGGCCCAGCAGTTCTGGCAGCAGCAGCGGCTTCTCCGGTGGTTTCTCTGGCGGTGGCTTCTCCGGTGGCGGAGGCGGTGGAGGCGGAGGGGGCGGCGGCTTCGGTTAGGCCGCTTTGGTTTACCTCCCCGAAAGCTCAGACGAGCATTTTTGGAAGATCACTACAAGGAGGGCAATATATGAACACAGGTAAAACGATGGGCATCATTCTCATAGTGGTTGGGATTGGCATCTGTGTGGTGAGCACATTAGTGCTGGGAGCAGGCTATTTATCAGGCAATTATGAGTCAATAGCCGCTCCAGCTGTAGGGCTAGCCTTGGCTTTCGTAATCGCCGCGCCGGTGGTTGGCATAGGCGCCTATATGCTCATCCGAGGGCAGCAGGAAGCGGCGGAGTTTGCCGAGGTCGAGAAGGAACGGAAGCTGCTAGGAATGGTCCAGACACAGGGACAGGTCTCCATCCCCGAAGTGGCGCTGGAGTTGGACGTTGGGCGGGATCAGGTCAAGGAGTGGGTCTACGATCTGGTGGATAAGGAGCTTTTCGCCGGTTACATAAACTGGGACGAAGGGATGCTCTACTCTCGCAAGGCCAGGGAGATGAAGAGCGCGAACAAATGCCCCAACTGCGGCGGGGAGGTGGAACTGGCCGGCAAGGGTGTGGTCCAGTGTCCCTACTGCGGGGCGGAGATATTTTTGTAAAGGGTTAAGGGTT
>CAZDYW010000204.1:0-5254 GCA_964509655.1 uncultured Anaerolineales bacterium | reverse complement strand
GGTCATCGCGTAGGCGGCCAGCGCCAGGCAAAGCACTCCTAGAAAACCGGCTACCCAACCGCCGGGCGCCGAAAGCTCCAGTATGACGAGCTGAATGCCCAGCGCCAGGAGCAGAAAGGCGACGTTGGGATTGATGAGCACGCTCAGCACCCGCTCGACCGGCGACATCGGCACGTGGCGGATGGCCGCGCCAGCGGTTTGAAGCGTGGTCTCGCCGACGCCCAACGGGGCCGTGTGCCCATCGAACTGGGCCAGCAAGTCGCCCAGATCATCTGCCACGACGTCGATTACGCCCAGCTCCAGCGCCTCCTGCGCGTTGGCGGTCTCGCTCTCGCGGATGGCACGCTCGGCCCAATCGACCACCTCATCGCCCCGGCGGGCGGCGAAGATGCCCGTGTGCTCCACCAGCACGTTGGTCAGCTTCTCTATCGCCTCGCTATCGACCTCAGCTCCTCCGGCGGTCACCGGATGGGCCGCGCCGATGGTGGTATGAGGCGCCATCGCCGCACCGGAGGCGGCCAGCGTGATCAGCGTGCCGGCCGAGGCAGCCATGCCCCCGCGTGGCCAGATGTAGACGATGACGGGCAAGCTGGCGTTCTCCAGCCGCTCCATGATCTTGAGCGTGGATTGAACATCCCCGCCGGGGGTATCGAGCAGGATGACCACCGCCTCGGCGTTGGATCGCTCGGCCAGCTGGATGCCACGGGCGAAGTAATCGCTTGTGGCGCTCGAGATGGCCCCGTCCACCGTCAGCACGTAGACCATGCCCTGATCTTGCGCGAACGCGGGCAGTGAGATCGACAAGGCCACCAGCGCCGCGCACAGAAGTGGAATCGCTCGCCTCATTTCACACCTTTCTGGAGGAGTGGAATACGTCTGCATTTGCAAGCGGGGGAGATGAGGGCCGAGGATAGCGCAGCCTGCGGCTCATCCTCCGTCTCTCCCTAGAGTGAAAGGCCGGGGTGAGGGGGAGAGAACTTAAAAACTCCAGTTTGCGAGTTACCTTCCCCCGCCCAACATCGAGCCGACCGCCCCTACGCCCATGGCTCCAACTCCGAGCACCATGCCGATGACTATGCTGATGACGAGGATGATGGCCCAGCCGATGACCACAGTGATCGCCGTCTTGGCCGTATCGAGATCCAGCGCCTCGCGCACGGCGATGAAGCCGGCCACCAGGGACCAGATGGCGCCGACGAGAGAGACCAGCGCTCCCACGCAGGGGATGAAGCTCAGAATGCTCAGCACGCGCGGCCCGCTGGCGTAGCCCAAAGTCCGCAAGAGCTCGCCGGGGTCCGCTACGCCCTCGAACAGGTTGGTGCCGATGTAGTAGGTGACGTAAGCCCAGATGTAGTAGTTGACCACGCCCATCACCACGGCAACGACCATTCCCAGCAGAGCCGCGCCGATGCCTCCTCCGCCGATGAGCCCGCCTAGAAAGCCGCCGATTCCACCGGCAATGGATACGAGGATCACGACCATCAATGCCTCTTGGTTCAAGCTGGTGTCCGCCTCGACCTCGTTGTAAAAGTCCACATCCAGCATAGCAGCACGCACGACACGGTTAATCATGGTGTCCATTTTCTACCTCCCTTCTTGGTAATACCCGTCTAGCGTTAAAGTGGAAACAAGCTCTGTGCTGACCGAGAGGGCTCCTCCAGGTGTCACCCGACGTCTTCCGCCCAGATTCGGCGCTCCGGTCAATTCAAACCAATTTCTGATGACCCACAAGAGTGAAAGTCAGGTCTTTCCAGAAAGATAATTCCTCCAAAAACGGGTGACTTTACAGGAAAGTGGTTCAGATGTGGATGACTTACGTTCTGGAATTCACTTGGAACCGAAGGCTGCGCTGGTGGTAGTTTACATCAAGTCCTCTATTGATGCAACTCGCCGTGGCTCTACCGCGCTAGCCATTCGGCAGCGGCTTGGGGAAGGTGGGTGATCGAACCGCGCCGGATGGTGGGATCGGGCAGCGATTCCAGGAAGAAGGGGCCGTAGCTCTTGGTCAACAATCGCTTGTCGAAGACCGCCACCACGCCCCGATCGTTGCGCGTGCGGATCAGCCTCCCGAAGCCCTGTAGGAAGCGCAGAATGGTCTCCGGCACGGTGTAATCGCGGAAAGGATGCTCGAAGGTCTCCGAACGGGCGGCGAAGATGGGATCGGAGGGCACGCTAAAGGGCAACTTGGCGATAGCGAGGCAACTGAGGGCCTCGCCGGGCACGTCCACCCCTTCCCAGAAACTCCGGGTCCCCAATAACACGCGCCGCTCACCGGTGCGGAAATTATCCAGAAGCTGTGCGCGGGAGACACCCTCGCCCTGCGCTTGGACGGTGATGCCAGCCTGGGCCAAGGGGGCCTTGATGGCCCGCATTGTAGCCCGCAGTTGCCGATAGGAGGTGAAAAGTCCCAGCGCCCGCCCGTCGGTGGCCTTGAAGAGAGCCGCCATCCCTTGCGCCATCATAGATTGGTAGTTTCGATCTCGAGGCTCAGGGATGTCATCAATCACGTAGAACAGGGTCGAGCTCTCGTAATCGAAGGGGGAACCGACCGCCAGCTCATTGGCATCCCAGGCGTGCAGCCGCTCACGCTGAAAATCGAAGGTGCCGCCGGTGCGCAAGGTGGCCGAGGTCAACACCACCGACTCCTTCTTGTGGAACATGTGCTCCTCCACCAACGGCCCGACGTGCAACGGGGCGGCGTGCATGCTGAGGTGACCGCTGTTCGGCCTCAACTCCAACCAGTAGATGAGGGAGGCGGATGGATCGGTGATCATGTGGCTCGTCTGAGACCGCACCTCTTCCAAGTGCTGCGCCAGGCCCAGCATTTGCGCCTGCAACTCTTCGGCGTCAGGGAGATCGTATGAAGCTACCAGCTCCTCCAAGCCACCCGCCAAGCGCTCCAACTCCTTCACGGCGGCCTTCAGCGGCAGGTTGGCGTCATCCCACATAATTTCGACATCATCCCAATCCGGCTGATAACGCAAACCGGAGGTAAGGCGCAGGCGGAAGGAGTAGCGGCTGCGCCGATTTCCCTTCTGATCTTGCACAAACTCCTCCAGACGGTCGAAGAACTCATCCACCTGGAATGAGGCCCGATCGGCGGCTTGGCCGATCTTGCCCAGGGAAAGCTCTACCTTATCCATTACCCCACCCGGCAGATCGGCTTGACGGCAACGACCCAATATCTCGCCCAGCAATCCGGTCACGCGGCCAGCGCTGCTCACCCGCCCGATCTCGCTCAGCAGACGGCGCATGCTGGTATGGTCGGTCTCGAAGCTGAGGCCATCGGTTGTGGCCGATTCCAGGTGGTGAGCCTCGTCCACGATGAGGTAGTTGTACTGGGGCAAGGCGCGGTTCTGCACGGCCACATCGGCCAGCAGAAGGGCGTGATTGACGATGATCAAGTGGGCGGCCTCGGCGGCGCGGTGGGCGCGGTAGAAGTAACAAACCCCTCGCTGGAAATAGCGGCAGCGGTCTGGGCGACAGCCCTCATACTCGGCCGAAAGCCGCCGCCACATGCTCCGCTCCAGGCCGGTCGGCAGGAAGAGCGCGTCCCCATCGCCGTCATCGGTCTCCAGCAGCCAGATGAGGATTTTAGCCAACACGCGGGCCTGTTCGGGGGATTTAGCCCCGCCGCGTCGCAGCGCCTGCAGGCGGGCCGGGCAGAGGTAGTGGGAGCGCCCCTTGAGAATGACTGCGCGGAAGTCGAAAGGCAGGATGGCCTCCAGGTCGGGGACATCCTTGCGATAAAGTTGCTCCTGAAGGTTAATGGTGTTGGTGGAGATGACGACGCGCTCGCCGTTCTCCACCGCCCAGTAGACGGCTGGCACCAGGTAGGAGAGCGATTTCCCGACGCCGGTGGGCGCCTCGACCAGCAGATGGGCACTGCGATTGAAGGCCCGGGCCACGGCACGCAACATATCGACCTGTTGGGGACGATATTCATAGCCGGGGAAATGTTCCGCGAGAGCGCTGCCCTCCTCCAGGAGGGATGCAAGGTGCTCCACGTCTATGGGGCTTGGCTCATCGACCGGCTCCAGAGCGTGTACCTTCTCCGAAGCGGCGAAGAGCGGCTCCTCCGGTCCCAGTCGACCGGGTTCAGCGTGTCGCCTGGAAGGATCGCTGGCGAGTATCTCCAGGGCCTCACGGAAAAACTCGACCGCGCTCCAGCCGACACGCTCGCTGTGGCCGATGATCTCCTTCAGCATTCGCGGCGGCAGGGCGGCGGCTCTTTCCAGCATGGCGCGGAAAAGGCGGAAGCTGGTCAAGGCGTCGTCCAGCGCACGATGAGCCTGATTTATCTCGATCCCCAGCATGCGGGCCAGCCTGCTCAAGCTGTACTGATCGGCCTGGGGCAGGAGCACACCGGCCAGCTCGAAGGTATCGAGATAATCGTTATCGAACTGGTTGGAGTGCCTCTGCAAAAACCTCAGATCGAAATCGACGCTGTGGCCTACCACGATATGATCGCCGACAAAACGCACCAAATTGGGCAATACGTCGTGCAGAACCGGCGCTTCGGACACATCCTTGTCGGTGATACCGGTCAGTACGGTGATGTCTCGGGGGATAGGGCGCCGGGGATTGACGAAGGAAGAGAGTGTATCAAGTACTTCATCGCCACGGAATGCGACCGCGCCAATTTCGATAATGGCGTCACGGTCGGAGTCGAGACCGGTGGTCTCCAGATCCAGGGCAACATACGTTCTGGGCATGGGTCCTCATTTCTAGTATGGTGGTAAAGGCGACCACATCGCGGGTCGCCCGAAACTTGTGAGGCAAACTTTGGAGGAACGCGCTGTAATCGAGTTTTGCTGCTCAAGCGACAATGAGGAGATTATACCGCAGCGGGGGGAAAGGAGCAAGAGTAACCGCTCCCGCTAGATCGTAGCGGTTCCAAGACCCTCCAGAGGCCGCCAGAGGCGTTCTGTGGCATTGGGTGAGTCCATCAACCCCAAGGCGGCGGGTATGGAAACCCGCCGATTTTTGAATCGCTTCGAAAACCCCTCCCGCTAGATTTGGCAATCTAGCGGGAGCGGCGCAGGTAGGTCATTTATTTCCAAGCCCCTTACCTTTTGTCTCAGAGCTTGTTTGAAAATTCCAAGAATATCTCATCAAGACCTGACAGGTTTTGCAAAACTCCCTTGTCAGGGCTAATTTGCCTATTGTCCAAGCTGATTTCGGTCCAAAAGGCTCTTCTGTAATGATTTTTGACCATCAAAATCGGTAATAGCATCCCTCACCCGCTCCCGCT
>CAZDYW010000203.1:0-5295 GCA_964509655.1 uncultured Anaerolineales bacterium | reverse complement strand
CGGCAATCGGGCGCGTCGAGGGCCGCGGCCAGCTCCTCGTTCAAGCGCTTGATCTTGGAGATTTTGGAGCCCACGGCTGGCAGGACGTTGAAGCGCACCCTACGTGGGGTGACGGTGCCTCCGGTGACGCGGGCTTGCACCTTGTGCATTGTGAGCACAGTTTCGATACGGTCGGCCTGGAATTCTAGCTTGTCGCGCATTGTGGGGTTCCCCCGAGTTAGTTAATTGAACATATGTTCTATGAGTTGGGTATATCATACCAGAACATAAGTTCTAAGTAAAGGGGGAGTTATCCCAAATGGGAGTGGGTAATTTGTGATAAATCACTCAAGGCAAAAATCGCGGCCTAAGAAGTTGCCATCTGACTTGCTTGAATGTAAAATTGAGGAAGTATTTTTGAGCGAAGAGTAAACTTACCAGGAGGTAAACTATGTCTCTAGACACAAAGGCTATCGAATCTCTATTGGAGAGCGAGGCAGAATCGCTTCTCACTCACGAGTGCAAGACCGTTCCCAAGGAAATGCTCCATCTGCCAGGGCCGGATTTCGTCGACCGTATCTTCAAGCTCAGCGACCGGCCTACACCGGTGCTGCGCAGCTTGCAGACACTGTTCGATCATGGGCGATTGGGTGGGACTGGGTATCTGTCCATCCTGCCGGTGGATCAGGGTATCGAGCACTCTGGTGGTGCGTCCTTCGCACCAAATCCGATTTACTTCGATCCCGAAGCTATCGTGGAGCTGGCGATTGAGGGCGGCTGTAATGGCGTGGCCTCCACGTTGGGCGTGCTGGGCGCCGTGGCGCGCAAATATGCCCACAAGATCCCCTTCATCCTCAAATTCAACCACAATGAACTGCTCAGCTATCCGAACGAGTATGATCAAGTCTTCTTCGCGCAGATCGAGCAAGCCTGGGATATGGGCGCGTTGGCCGTGGGGGCAACGATTTACTTCGGCTCTCCGGAATCGCGCCGCCAGATCGTCAATGTGAGCAAGGCCTTCAAGGCAGCCCACGAGCTGGGGATGGGGACGATTCTCTGGTGTTATCTGCGCAACGAGGCCTTCAAGGTGGAGGGAACTGACTATCACGCCAGCGCCGATCTAACCGGTCAGGCGATTCACCTGGGTGTCACCATCGAGGCCGACATCGTCAAGCAGAAGCTGCCGGTGAATAACGGTGGCTACCAGGCCATTCGGATGGGGGATTCCAGCTACGGCAAGCTAGACGAGCGCATCTACACCGAGCTCAGCAGCGATCATCCCATCGACCTCTGCCGCTACCAGGTGGCGAACAGTTATATGGGACGCATTGGGGTGATAAACTCCGGCGGAGCGTCGGGGAAGAATGACATGGCCCAAGCGGTGCGCACGGCAGTGGTCAACAAGCGGGCGGGCGGCATGGGGCTGATCAGCGGGCGCAAAGCCTTCCAGAAGCCGATGGCGGATGGAGTGGAGATTCTAAATGCGATCCAGGATGTCTATCTCAACGAAGATGTGACAGTCGCATAGACGTTCACCCTCGCCCACCAGTTTATGCTCGTTGGTCTCTAGGATTTCGCGGGGTTTCGCTCTAAGGGGACCTTTGGTTGCCGATACCCGCATTTTGTGGCACAGCATCACTTTGTCCCTAAACGTGGCTCGGATTTGGCAATCCGAGCCGAGCACCACGCGAAATCCCAAAGAGCCATGCTCGTTGGGGATCTGGCGATCCCCAGCGAGCGCAACTTGGTGGGTGAATTCCGTCTAATCGGTGAGGGGGAGACTCACTCCTCATCCAGTGCGCTGCGGACCGCTCGCGCCAGATCACCGGGGGCGAAGGGTTTCTGGATCACGCCCAAGAAACCGACTGACCTCAAATCCTCTGTGATGTCCTCCGTCGTGTAGCCCGTGATGGCAAGCGCCTTCAGGTCAGGGTCTGTGTTCCTCAGTTCTCGAACCAACTCTTTGCCCCCCATCTCCGGCATCACTAAATCCGTGATGACCAGGTCCATGTTCACCGCGCGACATATATCAAGAGCATCAAGGCCGTTCGCCGCGGTCAGGACCAAGTAGTCCAGCGCTTCCAGCATGTTGCGGCCAGCCTCGCGCAGTTCTTCTTTGTCCTCCACCAGCAGAATGGCTTCCCCTTGACCCAGTGATGTCTCGACAACATCCTCCTTCACATCCACTGGCTCTACATCGCTGGCTGGAAGGTAGATATGAAAGGTCGAGCCTTTTCCCTCCTCCGTCTCCACTTCGATGTAGCCATTATGCTGGCGGACGATACCGTGCACCTGAGGCAATCCCAGACCAACGCCCTCACCGACCTCTTTTGTGGTGAAGAACGGCTCAAAAATATGAGGCTCCACATCCTCCGCTATTCCGATCCCGGTGTCGGAAACAGTAAGGCAAATCCAATCTCCTGGGGGCATATCGAACAGCGGTGGTGTCTCCTTGGTGCCAATCTCCAATTTGGACAATACAAAACGCAACTCACCCCCACTCGGCATAGCATCACGGGCGTTGATCGCCAGATTGGTCAGAGCCTGCTGCAAACGGCTGGCATCAGCCTCGACGATGAAAGCTTGATCGGAGTCCGCCGGTCTTGTCTCGAATTTGAGATCAATGCTCTCCGGAATAGTGCGTTGAAGGACGCCAAGCACATCTGCGGTGAAGTCGACCAGATTTAGCGGCTGACGTTTGATCATCGCGCGACTGCTAAAATCGAGTATCTGCTGGATTAAGTCCGCGCCCTTGTGTGATTCGGAGATGATGGTCTCGAATATATGTTTCATTTCCGGCGATAGATTGCGGTCTTCCAAAGGAATGCTTGCATAGAGTATGATGGTAGCGAGCAGGTTGCGGAAATCGTGGGCGATGCCAGCAGCTAGTTGTCCGACAGCAGCCAGTTGCTCCTGCCGCTGCAATCGCTCCTCCATGTGCCTGCGATCTGTGATATCCCTGGCAATGCCCTGAAAACCAGTGAGGCGACCACTCTCATCAAGCAGCGCCCGTCCCGTTATCTCAACCAGAACAGGAGCACCGCTTTTCTTCAACATCGTGGCCTCGAATGTGACACCTTCCTCATCCAAAGAGCCAGCAATTGCTTCTCGTACATGGAGCATCACTTTTTTGTAGTTCTCCGTATCGCAGTGCTCACTCCAATTGGTGCCTTGCCATTCCGAAGGTGTATATCCCGTTATCCGATAGATGGCGGGGTTCACGTAGGTGAATACCAAGTCTGTATCTGTGCGCCAGATGCAGTCCAAGGTGTTTTCGGCCAGAAGACGATACTTCTCCTCACTCTCCTGCAATGCCTCCCGCGCTCGCCGATGCTCCACAATTTCCTCTTCCAGTTCCGCCGTCAGGCCACGGGAGCGAGCGAGTTCCTGCCGATATTGATTCACCAAGAACCTGAGCAAAAGTATGACAATCGTGTAAAAACTGCCGATTGAGACCAGCCAGTAAATCAACTTGTCCATCTGCACCCGCACGCCCATAAAGGGACGGGAATTGAGCACCTGTGCCCTGATGATAGCCAACCCCATCCCAAAGCAGAGCGCCAGCACACCCCACCCAATTTTTTCACTTTGTAACAATACGGTCAACAATATAGCTAGGGTGTACATCATGATATTTGTGACGCCCAAATCGTAGACACAAGTGCTATATATAGCCAGCAAGAACACCATCGCGGGCGGGATATAACTGGCGAACCGCCAATGTCCCTGGTAGGCCAATCGCCAGCTAGCAGCAGAGATTATACTGAGCACGGCCACCGCGATGGGCATATCGAGCGTGACCTCGCCAAAGGCCAAGATTCGGGCTAGCACGAAAAAGGGAGTAGCAACGGTCAGAATCAGGGTGAAGATACCCAGAATGACCTTCGTCGCATACTCGCGCCGCGCATCTTTATCGTCAGCGGAATGCGGTGCTGTAAACTTATCCCACAGTGCTTGTAACTGGCTAAATATTCCCGTTATCCCTACTGTGGACATGCTTCACCTCCTGACTGCTACTTTCTGCACTAGCTATTCTCCCAGGTCTCGATTCCCCCGGCTGAGTTCGATGCATCAAGTCAGCAAGTTCAAAGTGATTATCGAGCTCCCCCAGTGCAGTCACTTGAGCAGCCGACATCTAGCCTAATGAAATTGAGGCTGACTTGTTACCCAAAAAGCGATGTGTTGGCTTGCCAAACCGTATTCTGGACACCTCATAATTATATAACAAATTTCCCTCCGTGTCTGTAGTGAAATCTTGACAAATCCTGTGGCGAATTCTTGACTCTTTTTGTGGCGAAATCGCCACAAGCTTGTGGCGGAATCTCCACAACTCCCCACACATTCCTTTTTGACGCTTCTCCCATTCGCTGCTACAATCTGTTCGACATGAAACCAACATACTTATCACAACAGGAGGTGGAGGATGAATGTGTGGCAAGCCTGGGAAACGTTTCAGAACATGGTCAATGGCTTCTTCGGCGCCTTGCCGAGCATTGGGCTGGCGATCGTCATTTTCAGCCTGTTTTACGTATTGGCCAATTGGGTCAAGCAAGCGGTCGGACAGATTGCAAGAAGAGCCGAATTGGCCCCAGGGGCCGAGATGCTGCTGGCACGCTTTGCACGCTGGCTCGTCATAAGCCTGGGTGTCCTCCTGGCCCTCAATGTCGCTGTGCCCAGCTTCACGACCGGCGAACTGATCCAGTTACTGGGCATCGGCAGCGTGGCAGTCGGCTTCGCTTTCCGAGACATCTTACAGAACTTCCTGGCCGGTGTTCTGCTGCTCCTGACCGAGCCTTTCAAGATCAACGATCAGATCATCGTCGGCGAATTCGAAGGAGCCGTGGAGGACATAGAGACGCGGGCCACGGTGATCAAGACCTATGACGGACGACGAGTCGTCATCCCCAACGCCGACTTGTTCACCCAATCGGTGATGGTCAACACAGCCTTCGATAAGCGGCGCTCCTCTTACGGGGTCGGCATCGGTTACGATGAGGATATCGGCGAGGTAGCGCGGCTGATGTTGGAAGTGGTGCAAAAAGTGGACGGCGTCTGCGAGGAGCCCGCCCCGGACGTGCTGGTCTCCGAGTTGGGCGGCTCCAGCGTCGTTCTCACCGCACGCTGGTGGACCAACTCGGCGCGGTCAGATGTGGTCAGCGTGAAAAGCCACGTCACCTCCGCGCTCAAGGAGGAACTGATGGCACACGACGTCGAGCTGCCCTTCCCGACGCAACAGATCATCCTCCAGGGCGAGACCGCCACCTAAGGAACGGGGATTAAATAACTTTTCCATTTCAGGGCGGGCACGGAGTCCCG
>CAZDYW010000202.1:0-5332 GCA_964509655.1 uncultured Anaerolineales bacterium | reverse complement strand
CAAAGCCGCTCTTCAGCGGCTTCAGAGTCGGCGTAGGCCGACTTTGCTAGGGGAAAGTGGGTGCGCTTTACCGAGGCTAGCCGCCACCCTCAAGCGCCCTGGGGAGTGGAGGTTTTTACTCCAGTTGGCCCACCGGACAGTGTGGCGCTTTCAAGTTTTTCCGGGAGCGTGAAGTAGAAGGTGCTGCCATCACCCGGGGTCGACTCGATCCAGATGCACCCGCCATGTCGCTTCAGGATGCGCTTGCAGAGCGCCAGGCCCATCCCCAGCCCCGGGTATTCCTCCTTGGTGTGCAGCCTCTGGAACACCTCAAAGATGCGGTCGGTCTGTTCCGGAGCGACGCCAATGCCGTTGTCCGCGACTGAAAAGACCCACGCGCCATCGCTTTGCTCCGCCGAGACGTGCACGCGCGGCGGCACATTCTCCCGGTGAAACTTGATCCCGTTGGCGATCAGGTTCTGGAAAACCTGGGCTAACTGCGCTTCGTCCGCCATCACCGTGGGCAGTGGATCATGGGTCACCTGGGCGCCGCTCTCATCTATCGTCAGCGAGAGATCGTCCAGGACGTATCTCAACACCCGCTCACAGTCCGTGGACGCGAACGGCTCCCCCTGGGTTCCCACGCGCGAGAGGCTCAACAGGGCCTTGATCATCGCTTTCATCCGCTCGGCGCTGCTCACGGCGCGGCTGATGTACTTTTGGGCTCGGGCATCCAATTGCTCCTCGTAATGTTCTTCCAGGAGACATAAGTAGCTCTTGGACACGCGCAGGGGCTCTTGCAAATCGTGAGAGACAGCATAGGCGAACTGCTGAAGCTCCCGGTTGCTGCGTTCCAGTTCGGCGGCGTAACTCGCGATCTTCTCCTCTGCCTGGCGCCGACTGGTTATATCCCTGATCAGCCCAATAAACCCCTGCATCTCACCTGCATCATCACGCAGATAGAACAGATTGGTCTCTCCGGGGAATATTTCTCCCGACTTTTTCCTGAAGCTCACCGTGACCAAGAATTTAGGATCCACCCGGCTGCTCGTGAGGACCTTCCCGACTTTTGTGAATGCTTTTTCATTCTCATAGAGGATGCGTGTTTTTTTGCCCCTTATCTCCTCCAAGGTATACCCGAACAGGTCGGTAAACGCTGGATTGCAGTTGACGATCTCTCGATCGGTGTTCGCGACCAGAATAGCATCCCGGATGCTTCTGTAAAGCGAACGATACCGTTCCTCACTCTCTCGCAAAGCCTGCTGAGCCTCTCGCTCGTGAATCAGGCGCAACATACCCTCCACCAACAATCGCACCTGTCGCAGGTCCACCTCATCATATTCCGTTTTCTTGTTCGCCACTGCCACAACAGCCTCGATGCACTCACCATTGGAAATCGGCACGCTGAGCAAGCGGGTCAACGATACGTGCCCAGCAGGGTAGCCCTTCTTGCCCGGGTGTGAGGCGGCATAGTCGTTAAGAATCAGAGGGCGATTTTGGCGGATGGCCTCGGCCCAAACCCCGGCATCCTCGATAGGAAAATGTCTGGGGGCATCTTTGACATGGCATTGGGGCATTGTATCTTCCGACCAAGCGTGGATGATCATTTCCTTCTCATCCTCACTCATAAACCCCAGGAAGCCAATCTCGCTTTTGGTGAGGCAAACGGCCTTCTCCAACACAAAATCAGCTATCTGTCCCAGAGATGCTTCCTGCATCTGGCTCAGATCTAACAGGGCTTTCAGCCGATACCGGTTCAAGCGTCTCGTATCCTCCGCGTGCTTGCGCTCGGTGATGTCCTTCTTGTAACCCAGGAAACGCGACTCGGATAGCCGCACTGTGGTCACCGACCACCAGCGCAGGCTGCCGTCCTTGGTCACAAACGGTTTTTCACTTACGGCGCGTCCCTCCTCAATGGCAGTCTGCAAGTGCTCTTTCACCGCATCACGATAATCAGGAGGAGCCAGTTGCACTATATGCATGTTCAGCAATTCCTCACGCTCGTAGCCGGTCAAGCGGCACGCGGCTTCGTTCACCTCGACGTAGCGGCCTTCCGCATTGATGACAAAGATGCCATAAGGTGCATTGGCGATGTAGCTTTTTAATTTTTGCTCGCTTTTCTTGCGCTCTATCAACAAGCGGTCCTTCTCCGCCAGCGCCTGGGCCAGTTTCAGGTTACTGTGGCTCAATTTCGAGATCATCATCGCGAATTCGGTGTAGAAGTGGAAGACGGTAGTGACCTTTTCCCTCGACCAGCGGGGAACCTGATCCAGCGCGTCGAGGTATGCCTCTTCATCAAAACCATACGTCCGGGCCTGCTGTCTAAACATTTCGCGGTCAATGTCTTCATCGGCGAAGAAGAATTGGCCCAAGAATAGATTCCCCACGTGCCGCCCTCCGACCATAATCGGCGTGGCCATATCCCATATGTTGTTCTTGCACTTGTAAAGCTTATAATCGCCGGGCTCAACGCCCGATGAGAGGATCGTATCGCTCTCAATGCAATGCTGACGGGTCTCAGGGTGAATCCGATGGAACTGCGTGCAGATAGTTTGCCACCCAGTGGAGACCAGTACATTCCCTTTCAGATCCACGATGGCGATTCCGATATTCGTCAGGGCATAGAAATCGTCCATCAATGACTGAATGGCATCGACGTCGATGATGTCGGATAGTTCCAGCTTCCCCAAATTCCCTTCGGGCGAGAGGACGTTCTCGAGTTTGAGCCTGACGCGAGATTCACTCTTCCGCAGTGCTTTTTCTGTCCGTTTGTGCTCGATGATTTCCGCCCGCAGCCTCTCATTGAGTTGCCGCAGTTCTGTGGTGCGATCTTCGACGCGCTGCTCCAACGCATCGCGGGCTTCCTGCAGAGCCTGCTTGTTCGCCTGTCGATCAATGGCATACATCATTGTGCGGGCCAAGAGGCTACCCGTCACTTCGTTCTTATAAAGGTAGTCCTGCACACCAGCGCGGATACTCTTGTGCGCCAGTGTCTCATCTTCCCGGCCCGTCAGTACGACGATAGGCAACCAGGGAGCGTGTTTGCGCAAGGAGGCGATGGTCTCATCGGCGCGGCTATCCGGCAGATCGAGGTCACTGAGCACGACATCGAACACTTCATCCTCAAGATGCGTCAATGCCTCCTCCAGCCGGGACACACGCTGGACCTCAAAGCTGGGCAGGTCCCATCCAATACGCTGTGCTTCCGTCAATCTGTCCTGAATTAACATAGCATCGGCTAAATCATCCTCGATTGACAAGACGCGGATTATGCTGTTATCCATCATACCTCTAATCTGGACAAACCAGAATCAAGTAAGTAAGAGGCAAAGCCATATAGCGTCCCAAATGCACTCAGGAGACTCTGCCCGAACATATCCGACCAGCGCACGGCTGTCAGGGGAGTTGATTCTTTCGTCATCACGTTTTTCAATTGACGTGTCAGCTGACGAATGCCATAGCAGTTCGTCCACTGCATCCAGGGTTATCGACGCCATCGTAGGGTAGGGGGAAGAGCCCTTTCGTGTAGTAGTAGAACCAAGCCTTCTATTTGCGCCAGATGCAACGCACTTCGGAGTTGACATCGCATCATCAGAGCGGAAGTTTCCCATCCGTTTGTGCTCGGAGGGGATCGCTGGGGCCTCGTCCAACCCTCTCACTTGGAGGCAAAAGTCGTCCCGCAGAGCCGGGATCCGGCGATCTCTGGAGAGTGTAACTGGACGGATGAATTTCGCCGCACGCCACTTTTAGTCCTGCAAATCCGGTCCAAACGCTTGAAAAAGTTATGATATCTGACCAACAGCCATTTTGGGCTAAAAGGCCGAGAGAGGCGGTTTTTCTCTAAACCTATCCCATAACACCTATTCCGCCCCAAACCCGCTTAAAACGGAACCTAGCGGGTCAAGCGGGGCCGTTGTAACGGGGCCATATACGGGGCCATTGGCAATATCCTAATGGGGCCATATATGGGGCCATTTAACGGGGCCGTTGTAAGCAAAAACCGCCATGAGGTCACCCCTCATTTAGTGCCTTTTTGCCGTCCAGCACTTTGAGCACCTGTTCGTCCTCCACGACAGCCTCGTAGAGCGGCGAGCGGCTGGGACGCTTGAGTCCATAGAGCGAAATGTGACCTTCCTCTAAGCGACGCAATCCATCGGCCAGCAACACCGCGGCCACCGAGCTGGCCGGAAGTCCCTGACGCTCGGCGACCCTGGTCACTCCCTGCTTAACCGCCTCTGGCAAATCGTAATAAGCTCGCACCCGAGCGGCATCCTTTTTTTGTTTCTCCGTCATGCGGCGTCGTTTCTGGCGCTCGCTCATATCCAGAATAGCCGCCTGCGCGTCGCTGCCTACCGCTTTCCTTCGTCTTGCCATAACATCTCCTCCATCTGCTTAACGAAGCGAGCGTATCCACCATAGATTCGATTTTCATCCTCAACCCCCTTGACGCTGCGCGAGGACGGCGCGTATTCCCAGATGCTCTGCCCAAATGCGGGCGCCTCGCGCAGTTTGACATCCACCGGGATAGGAGGTAGAACCAGATCCCCAAATGTATCGACCAGCACCTCCATCTGCTCCAACGTCTCGTTGGTTCGGCGGTCGAAGAAAGTAGGGAGGATGCCCAAAAGATCAGCCGCCTGAGGCCGAAATTGTTTTGTATCCTTGAGGAGCAAAATCACCTCGTTCACGCCATCGACGGCCAAATAATCCAGCCGCGTGGGGACCACCAACCAATCCGAGGCCACCAACGCGGCCATGTGCAACACATCCACTGATGGGGCACAATCGATCACGGCGATGTCATAATCAGGGCTCAGCTCGGCCAATGAGCGCTCTAGGAAATCCTCCCGAAACCGCATGCCGGTCAGCGTCTCCTTGGCCTCGGTGGTCTGCTTGTTACTGGGAATGAGATCCAGGTTAGGGCGAGCCGGGACGATCAAGGGCTCTGTGTTCTGGCTACGGTACCACTCGACCAAGGTATAAATTCCCGGTTCTTTATTAAACCCCAACGCCGTCGAGACGTGGCCTTGCGGATCTGTATCGACCAGAAGCACCTTATAATCATACCGGGCCAACCCGTGACCCATTGTCACAGCCGTGGTAGTCTTTCCGGTGCCACCTTTCTGGTTTGCGATGGCTACTGTAATCACCCTACGCGACCTCCTATCCGTTACTTATTATCCAAAAAGCTTACGAAACGCTTGGTTGCATTACTGTTCGAAGATGATCTGGTGGGCTAGATTGAACACCCTGCGTAATTACGGGGAAATTTTTTGGCCCACAAGTAGAGTATACTCCAGTATGCGCCTTTTTCCAACTATGGGTTCTGGTGTGGGCATCGAGGCAGCCCCTC
>CAZDYW010000201.1:0-5365 GCA_964509655.1 uncultured Anaerolineales bacterium | reverse complement strand
CACGCCATCCCGGTGGATCGCGAGGCCAGCCTGGTAGCAAGCGCAGCCCGCACGATGGAGCCGGTGCTGGTCGACGACGTGACAGAGGACCCGAACTTCATGCCCAACCCGCTGCTGCCGGACACCAAGACAGAGGTCGCGGTACCCTCCATCGCAGGCGGCGAGGTGCTGGGCGTCTTCGACGTGCAGCACGACGAGGCGCACTACTTCACCGACGCCGACCTGGACGTCTTCCAGACGCTGGCCGCACAGATCGCCAACGCCTTCCGCAGCGCCGAGCTGCTGGAGGATATGGAAGCCTCTGAGCAACGCTTCCGTGGCTTATACGAGGCTTCACCCCTGGGTATCGCCCTGAACGACTATGAGACTGGGGACTATCTGGGAGCCAACGAAGCCTTGCTGGAGATGGTGGGCTACACGCTAGATGAACTGAACGCACTCTCCTACTGGGACCTGACACCCAAGAAGTATGATGAGGACGAGCAAACAATGATCCGCTTGATGGAGAAAACGGGGCGATATGGTCCCTATGAGAAGGAATACATTCACAAGAATGGTGATGTCATCCCCGTCGTCCTGAATGGTGTGGTCGTGACCGATCAGACGGGCCGGAAGCTCATCTGGTCCACAGTAGAGGACATCACCGAGCGCAAGGAAGCACAGGCTGAGTTGGAGCGTCTGGGATTGGCCATCGAGCAGACGGCTGACGGCGTCGCTATATCCGACCTCAAGGGCAACCTTCAGTTCGCCAATCAGGCCTTCGCCGAGATGCACGGCTACAGCGTCGACGAAATCAAGGGGAAGAGCCTGGCGATGTTCCACACCGAGGAGCAACTGAAAAATGAGGTGCTGCCTTTCAACGAAAAGGCTATGCAGAAAGGCCTTCAGGAAGGCGAGGTAGGGCACATGCGTCGGGACGGCACCACCTTCCCCACGCAGATGACAGTTGCCACCATCAAGGATGAGAGTGGAAACACTATCGGCTTGAGCGCTACCGCCCGTGACATCACCGAGCGCAAGCGGATCGAGCGAGCAGTACTCACCGAGCGCGACCGGGCGCAGACCTACCTGGACGTGGCTGGGACCATCATCGTGGCGATGGATGACCAAGGCGATGTGACCCTGCTCAACAAAGCAGGCCTCGAAGTCCTGGGCTACGATGATGAAGAAGAGGTCATCGGTCAGAACTGGTTCGACCTGACCATCCCCGAGGAGATCAGCGATGACGTCAAGGCGGTTTTCCAGAAGATTATGGCCGGTGAGATGGAGCAGGCTGAGTACTACGAGAATGAAGTAGTAACCAAATCGGGCGAGCAGCGCATCGTCGCCTGGCACAACTCGCTCCTAAAGGATGAAGATGGCAACATCACCGGGGTGCTAAGCTCCGGCGAGGATATTACCGAGCGCAAGCAGGCCGAGCTTGAGCGTCAGCGCTTCACCACCCAGCTCCGCACCGCCGCAGATCTGGCCGAGGAGGTCAACTCCATCCTCGATCCCGACCAACTCCTGCCCAGGGTAGTGGACGAACTTCAGGAGCGCTTCGATCTCTACCACGTGCACATCTACACCCTGGAGCAACCACCGACAGACCTGCTCGAGCAAGCCGATACGGACGAAGTGAGCCGCATAATGCGCGAGCGCAACCTGGTTATGAGCGCCGGTTCCGGCGAGGTGGGCCAGCAGATGCTTGAGCAAGGCCACGCCATCCCGCTCATCAGGGAGAAGAGCCTAGTGGCCCGCGCCGCTCGGAGCCAGAAGCATGTGTTGGTGAACAACACCAGCAAGGCGCCGGACTTCATGCCCAACCCGCTACTACCCGAGACCAGAGCCGAGATAGCCGTGCCATTGGTCGCAGGTGAAGAGGTACTGGGTGTGCTCGATGTGCAGGACAACCAACCGGATCGCTTCACCCAGGCCGACGTGGACGTCTTGAGCACAATGGCCGGGCAGATCGCCACCGCCTTGCAGAACGCCGGTTACTTCGAGGAGATACAGAAGACCGCCGAGCGGCTGCGCGAGGTAGACCTGGTGAAGAGCGAGTTCCTGGCCAGCATGAGCCACGAACTGCGCACACCGCTTAACTCCATCATCGGCTACACCGAGATAATGCTGATGGGCATCGACACCGAGCTGGACGCCGAGACACTTGAGGATGTGCAAGCCATCTATGACAACGCCCAACACCTGTTGCGCATCATCAACGACGTACTCGACTTGACCAAGATCGAGGCCGGGCGCCTGGAGATGGAGATGGGAGAAGTATCAATTGAGGACCTGATAGAAGCGGCCAGTAAGAGCGTGGCCGGGCTTATGGTCGACGAGAAAGCGGTCGAGTTCCGGGTCGAGGCCGAAGATGACCTACCGGTGATCTGGGGCGACCGCAGACGTCTCGACCAGATACTCAACAACTTGATCTCCAATGCTGTCAAATTCACGGAGGAAGGACACGTCACCCTGCGGGCCTTCGCTGAGGATGGCTGGATTAACCTTGAGGTTGAAGACACTGGCATCGGCATCGCTAAGGAAGATCATAAAAAGGTATTTGATCGCTTCCAGCAACTTGACCAAACTGTCACAAAGCAGCGGGAAGGAACTGGTCTGGGTTTGGCAATCACCCGCGAGTTGGTACAATTGCATGGCGGCACGATCAAATTGGAAAGCGAAGCAGGTAAAGGGGCTACCTTCACCGTAAGTTTGCCGGTGAAGTAGGGAAGTTGCAGATTGCAGGTTGCAAGTTGCAACCTGCAATCTGCAACCTATAACTCAGACTATGAAAACTTTATTTAATGCAGTGCGGTGTTTAGAGTGCGGCCACGAGATGGAAGCCGATATAACCATCGAGGGGTGCAGCGTCTGCGGCGGTTCGTGGGTAGAAGCCCACTACGACCTCGCAGCGCTACCCGCCGATTGGCCCGCGCTCGTGGCACAGCGTCCACAGAACATCTGGCGTTACCATGAACTCTTGCCATTCCCACCCGACTTCGAATTCGTATCACTGGGAGAAGGCTGGACGCCGCTTACCCCAGCCCCCAAAATGGAACAGGAATGGAAGGGGAGAAAAAAGGGTAGAATCTGGATCAAGGATGAACGCCAGCAGCCGACCGGGTCCCTCAAGGATCGCCAAGCGGTTTTTACCGTCAGCGCCCTGAAAGCGCAAGGCGTGGAGGAGATGGCGCTCGCATCGACGGGCAACGCTGCAGCGGCTTATGCCGCTTACTGCGCCCGCGCCGGTATCAAACTGTGGGTCTTCTTGCCCAGCAGCGTGCCCCCCGAAAAGATGCGCGAATTAGCGCTCTACGGGGCCGAAGTGATCAAGGTGACCGCCTCCTATGACCGCTCTAAGGTAGTCGCTGCAGAATTCGCGGCTAGACGCGGCATCTATAAAGACCAAGGGGCCAAGGCCATCCCGGACAAGGAGAGCATGAAGACAATCGCTCTCGAGATCACGGAGCAATTGGGCCTCGCCCTGAGCTTGTCGAAGGGATGGCGTGCTCCTGACTGGTACATTCAAGCCGTCTCCGGTGGCATCGGGCCGCTGGGCGTGCTGAAAGGCTTCACCGAACTGCACGAGGCCGGGCTGATCGATCACGTGCCCAAGCTGGGCATCGTGCAAGCAGAGGGATGTTCACCCATGGTACAAGCGTGGGAGCGCGGTTTGGAAAAGACCACATCGGTGGAGCCAGAGACGCTCGTCACAGTACTATCGACGGGTCAGCCGGGCCTGGCCTATGAGATCCTGAAGGGGGCCATCGACAGACATGGTGGCGCGATGGTGGCCGTGAGTGACGGCGAGGCATTCCGCGCCATGCGTCACGTCGCCCGCAGCGAGGGCTTCTCAATGGAACCGGCCGCTGGCGTCGCCTTCGCTGGCCTGGAAAAACTACTGAAAAAATACATCGGCCCAGACGAGTGCGTCGTGGTCAATTGCTCCGGACATACCTTCAGCGCCGAGAAGCACGTCCTGGAGGATCGTTACGCGCTCCACGTAAGAATGGATGACTTGCCCTCGGTGAGCCATCCATCGGAAGGATTGGAGATAGCTTTGGCCCAAATAGACAAACAGGTCACCACAGTGGTCGTCATCGACGACAATCCCAGCGACAGCCGTCTCATTCGTCGCCTACTGAAACTCAACAAGCAATATCGCGTCTTCGAGGCACATACTGGCCAAACAGGGCTAGATCTGGCACGGCAGCGTGGGCCAGACCTGATCGTGTTGGATCTACTGATGCCGGAGATGGACGGCTTCTCCGTCCTGGAGGAACTCAAGGCCGACGACGCCACGCGCGATATCCCGGTCATAGTTATCTCGGCCAAGTCGCTCACCTCGGACGATAAGGAATACCTGGGACGCTACACCGATTCCATCTGGCAAAAAGGGGACTTCAGCTTTCGCGAACTGGCGGGATATATGGCCGAGGTGCTGGGGGATGAGGAAGCGGCTCCAGAGATCAAGCTCCCTCCAAGTGCAAAGCGCCAGGCTGAGGACGAATCACCTAAAGCTTTCGGTCAAAGTGAGCTCCCGCGCATCCTGGTGGTGGACGATTACGTATCCGACGCCCGCTTGATGCACCGGCTATTCGGCACTGATAAACGCTTCGAGGTGTTGGAAGCATATTCCGGCCAGGAGGCTCTGGAGATCATAGAGCGCACCCCGCCGGACTTGATCCTCCTGGACCTTATGCTGCCCGACACCAGCGGCGAGCAATTGTTAAAGACGCTGGAAGAGCAGGAGGAGACACAGGATACCCCCGTGATCATCGTTTCGGCCAAGGACCTAAGCCCTAGCCTACGCAACCGCTTGGCAGCTAACACCGACTCGGTATGGTCGAAGGCCGAATTGGACCGAAGCAGTCTCCTGGCTCACGTTGAGACTTTACTGTCGGAGTAAAGGGCATATGGACATCGGGCAATATCTGGCTCTCAAAGAGAACAAGGATCAAGCGATAGGATTTGGAGCAGTCATGGAAGAAAAGCTCATCTTATACATTGAGGACAACTACCACAACCGCCGCATTGTGCGCAAGATACTTCAATCACGCGGATACACGGTCATCGAAGCAGAGGATGGTGAAAGCGGGCTTGAACTGGTCCACGAACTTAAACCACCGCTCGTCTTGCTAGACATCGGGCTGCCTGGCATAGACGGGCTGGAAGTAGTCGGAAGGATCAAGGCCGACAAGGAACTGAATGACACCTTCGTAATCGCTATCACTGCATCCGCTATGCGCGGCGACAAGGAGCGCTTCCTCAAAGCTGGTTGTGATGATTACATGTCCAAACCTATCCAAGCAATGGCCTTAATTGAGATGGTATCGTCCAACCATCCATGCAGCTAACGGAGAAGAATGGAGAATGAAGAATG
>CAZDYW010000200.1:0-5366 GCA_964509655.1 uncultured Anaerolineales bacterium | reverse complement strand
ACTACGATATTTTTGAGGCGCCATTATATGGGCAAGCTAACAGGATGGGCGCTGGGATTAGCAGCGGGGTTAGCCCTAATCGCAGTTGTCTACGCTATAGTGACCGCCATTACTGCTGCCCGAAGGCGACGCCAGCGCCAGAGAGACAAAGCCAGTGAATGGCAAAAGCGCTGGTGGCGTCGCCAACAACTGCTTTCCACATTGAAGAGCTTGGATCTGGCGGTCTCAAAATTGGCAGCGGCTGCCACCCAGGGGAATGCGGAGCTGGAGCGCGAAAGTCACATCCGAAGAGCCCAAGCGATCAGCGCTGCCACCCGCAGCGGCGATGATGAACTGCGCCGCCTTGTGGAAACGTTAATAACGCACTGTGAAGCGCTAAAGGCTGGGTATGGCTACAAGTATGGGGACGAGAATGGAAGCGAGGATGAGAGGAGACGGCGGATTATACAACAACTCGGCGAGGATCAACAGGATATCTATCGCCGTATGAAAGTGCTACTGGATCACACGTTAGATTGACCCATCACCTAAACATAGTGTCTAAACGTTGAGCTGAGACCGGATCTTCTTTGACTTCCCTCGGTTTTCGGGCTTCTTGCTTTTTCCTCGGCGAAGCCCCTCCCATCTGGTGTCGGACCTTTCCGATCTCTTTCGCCAAGAGATTGGCCAATTCCTCCCACTGCGTCAAGCGACGTTCTCCCTCGCTGGCAACTCTTATCAAGCGCACGATGGCCTCCGCCGGATCTGATTGGCTGGAGAGCCAAGCGGCAACTTGGCGATGTTCAGCGTTGTAAGGGTCGAAATCCAGGTGAAAAGTGAAATTCATGCCGACTCTTTTTCGAATGCTGCCGGTCGCTGGCCGAAGCGATAGAATCCCTCCGCATTGGCCCAGAATGCCTTCTGAAGCAAATGGCTGTGAGGATATACCTTGTGGATGGCCTCATACAGGTGCGGCCCGCCGCCGCCGGTGACTAGGACCTGATCCAGGTTAGCGCCCGACCCCCAAAGGTCTCGCGCCCGCGCGATGATGGCGGTCTTGATGTCGGTTACGGCAGGGGCAACAAGTGGTTCCAGGGAGATGGGCTCACCCCGCACTCGCGTCTCTCCCGTTTGCACCATACGATCCACTTCGTGGGGCGTCAGGTCCAACATGTAAGAATCACGCAGCGCCTGTCCCACCTGGTTGACGACCTGGCTCCATCCAATGCTGATGGAGCCGCTCAGCCGCTGCACGTAACGCAGCGCGTCCGCGACGACAAAGTCTGTGGTATAAGTTCCTATATCGATGACGCCTACCCGGCCTTGTTCGACGCTGTTGTTTACGATCTTGCCGCTGGCGTTCAGCAATTCTCTGAACAAGGAACCGAAAGGCTGGGGCACGACGACCACCGAATCAACGGCAAAGTTCAACACGCTGTTGATGGTGATGCGATAAAGCCCTTCGAAAGCATCGACAACATTTTCCCGGTCGCTGAAGAAATCGACCGGCAGCCCAGTGACCACTTTGAAGCGCTCTACATCAGGGATGTGCTTGGCGGCCTCGACTAAAGCGGCGATGAAGAGCATTTTATAGGTGTCATCGTGCACGCGGCTACGGTCGAAGATAGTGGATTGAACACGGCTTTGGAGCACAGCTTGCTCACCATAGAAGAAACGCCAGTCACTGCACTGGACCGGCAATTCCTCGCGCCCACGGATCAAATCGGTGGCAAAGTGGATATCCTCGGCAGTGCCTACCACGCTGGGAAAAGAGAAGTGCAAATCGTCGATGCCTACACCTTTGGTGTAGCCATATCCAATATCAACTGAGAGGAGCATGACGGGCGATCTCCTTATCCTGGGAGTTGAAAGCTTTTCGCTATCAATATCCGCAGGTGCACCTGCGGATATGCTTTTGGGTTCGCGCTCAGCTTTCAACTGGGGTTTTGCCACATCGACTCTGGGAGCAGGGACGGCGGCCTTGGTGGGTTCTTCTAACGCTTCCTCTTTTGGTGAGCTCCTCCAGCCAGGGATGTATTGCCAATATTCAGGCCCCTGCGTACATGGCAAGGCTTCGATACCTTCTTCGAGGAAGCGGGTTCGCAAGTCCACATTTATGCCATCTTCGTCGCGCCAGTAATGGTAGACGCGGAAGAGATTACGCCCATCACTAAGTAGCCAGCGACGTCTTTTCTTACGAACCATCAAGCCTGATTTAGAGACCAGCGTCTCGTCTAAGCGTGCGGCCAACTTGGCGAGTTGTTCATCGGCGAAAACGTGATGGGTTGGCTGCCCATTATGATCGAGAAAGCTTCCCGGATCGAGAGGAGAAAGGGGTTTTCCTTCAGCCACCACAGGATAATTGCGTGCCAAGAGTGATCCAGGCACTAAGGCCACTGCGCTTGGCCTCTCGGCCTCGCCGACCCACCCGCTAAGGAGCCAGGGCCAAGGCTCCGCCTTGCGGAAGCCGGCGCTGCCAGCCATCACAACTTGGTAAAGTACACCTTCGGGGCTCACAAAAAGTGTGCCCTCCGGTAATCTTTCTGTGCGAATCATTCTCTTATTCATCTCCATGGGGGGTGATCGGCAGATTTCACAAGGCTGTTTATCACGCTGTGTCGAACTTGGTTGAAGCTTTTACAAGTATACCACGAATTGGGATGAGAGGAAATTTCTCACCCCAGCGAATATAGAGAAATGTTACATTCTATCTTACAAGACTTGTCTTCGTCTGTCAAATGCGAGACCTCAGGGCATGAAATCGCAAGCGTTAGAACTAGCTCCGCTGATAGGAAAGAGACCCTCCAGGCCGATTGGCTTTGCTCTTGTGTGGCGATCATGTTATAATGCCGCCGAATAGGAAGTTGATTATCTTGACAATTAAGCCGCCGATGCGGAGGGACGAAGTATTGCAAAGTCAAAAGAAGCGTCAAGCATCTTCAAATATGAAGCAGAAATTTATCACAGCAAGTTTGATTGTGCTCTTTTTGACCATCGCCGTCGTGGCAAGCCTCCTCGTTTTTGATTACGTGCGACAGATCACCGCCGCCTCCACCTCCTGGCCGCCCTTCACTATGAAACCAGAAGAAGAAGAAAATCCAGAGGTGGAGTATGAACCTGGCAACCCACTGCCGAACTGGCCGGGCAAAGAGCGCGTTAACATCCTCGTGATGGGCATCGATCAACGCGAGAACGAGGATGGGCCGTGGCGCACGGATACGATGATTGTGCTGACCATCGATCCGGTCACAATGAGCGGCGGGATGTTATCCATCCCACGCGATCTCTGGGTGCCCATCCCCGGCTACGGCGAGGGGCGCATCAATACCGCTCACTACCTCGGCGACATAGACGATTACCCCGGCGGCGGGCCGGCCCTCGCGGCCAAGGCCGTGCAGTGGAACATCGGTGTCCCCATCCACCACTACGCGCGGGTGAATTTTACCGCCTTCGAGCAGATAATCGACCTCATCGGCGGCATCGACGTCTACGTGGAGGAGGAGATCGACGATCCCCTTTACCCCGATGAGGCCTACGGCTATGATCCGCTCTACATCCCAGCTGGCGAGCAGCACCTCGACGGCGAGACAGCGCTCAAGTACGCACGCACTCGCCATAGCGCCGGGGGGGATTTCGACCGCGCTCGGCGGCAGCAAAAAGTCCTGGAAGCGGCCTTCAAGAAGGTCACCCGGCTCGATATGCTGCCCAAGCTGGCGTCACAGGCACCTAAGATGTGGCGGACCTTGCAGAATTCGCTGGTGGTCGATCCCAATTTGACGCTGGATGAGATCATCGCCCTGGCCCACCTGGCGAGTCAAGTGGATCAAGAGGATATTCGCTATGGTGTGATCGATGAGAATTGCACAAAATTTTACACCACACGCGACGGGCAGCAGGTGCTGTTCCTGCTGCGCGATCAGATGCGGGAATTGCGGGACTATGTCTTCACTGCTCACAACGACGAACAGACGCCCAAGCCCGAAGAGGGGGAAGCCGATTCTACACCGGATGCACCTTCCGCCCGCTGGGAAGACGAAGATGCCGCCATTGAGGTGCTGAACGGGACGACGCGGGCCGGGCTGGCTGCTTCCACGAGCGATTACCTGCAAGGGCAAGGGCTGGAAGTCTCCCGCATCGCCAACGCCGACCGCCTCGACATCTCCGAGTCGCTGGTCATCATCTACACGGACAAGACCTACACCGCTGAGTACGCCATCCAACTCCTCGACCTGCCTTCGACCGCCCTAGTGGACGGCTCCGATTCCGGCTCCTCCTCCGAATATGATATCTCCATCATCCTGGGCGCTGATTATGAGCCACGAGAGCCGTAACCGCGCCGATGATGGTCAAGTCCCGCACGGACAGCCTTGAGGATTCGAGTACCTCCAAGTGACCACAGCTATCTCTTTCGAGCACGTCTCCAAGAAGTTCACCCTGAATCGCCAGCGAGCTCGCTCCTTCCAGGATCTGGCCCTTGGTTTGTTCCGGCGCGGCGATGCTGCCTCACTCTCACAGGAACCAATCATTGCGAGCGAGGATTCCGGTGATGATGGCGAGGAATTCTGGGCCTTGCAGGATGTGAGTTTCACAGTGGAGCACGGCGAGACAGTGGGCATCATCGGCTCCAACGGCGCGGGTAAGAGCACGGCACTCAAGTTGATCTCGCGCATCCTTGAGCCGACGACGGGGCGGGTTGAGGTCAACGGACGCCTGGGCGCGCTGCTGGAGCTGGGCGCCGGCTTCCATCCCGATCTGACCGGACGGGAGAATATCTACCTGAACGGTTCCCTGCTGGGATTGAGCCGCGCCGAGATTCAGCGGAAAGAGGGTGATATTATCGCCTTCGCAGAGTTGGAGCGCTTCATCGACATGCCGATGAAGCATTATTCTTCGGGGATGAAAGTACGCTTGGGCTTTTCCGTGGCGGTACACATCGAACCGGAGGTTTTGTTGCTGGATGAGGTGCTGGCGGTGGGAGATCAGAATTTCCAGCACAAGTGCCTCGATTACATTATGGGGATGAAGCGGCAAGGTGTGACGATATGTTTCGTGTCGCACGGCTTGAGCTCGGTTCGCAGGCTCTGTTCATGCGCTGTCTGGCTCGACGATGGGGCCGTCCAGGCGGTGGGCGACGTCGACGACGTCGTCTCGGCCTACCTGCGCCACTCGGCTGAGGAAGAGGAAAAAGCGAGTGCGAAGGCTAAGGCACCTGATAAGAAATCGAAGGCTGGAGCAGGTAAGGCTCAAAGAGACGCGACCAAGGCCAAGGGGCAATGGGGCACCGGTGACTTGGAGGTCATAGATGTTTCCTTCCTCGACGCCGATGGGGAGGCGCGAACGATATTCAGGACCGGGGAGCCGTGGACGGTGCGCTTGCGTTATCGAGC